>NZ_LQXP01000009.1:0-102360 GCF_003268405.1 Acinetobacter sp. CFCC 11171
GATTCTAAAAAGCCCACTCATTGCGAAGTGGGTTTTTTATTGCCTGATATTTAACAAAGCATACCTACTTTTTTGTTTTTGCTTTCCTAAAAAGTATCCGTATATGTACCAAGTTGTCTGATTCGGCTATTTTTAAAACACTTAATTTGATTTTTAAGTATTTTATTTAAATCTGGCTTGACCACCCTCCCATACATCTTTAGAATCCACTTCAGATTCTCCAATAGCTCAGTCGGTAGAGCGACGGACTGTTAATCCGCAGGTCCCTGGTTCGAGCCCAGGTTGGAGAGCCAAATTCTAAAAGCCCACGCATTATGTCGTGGGCTTTTTTATGCTCTGACTTTTGTTTTGAGATAAGTATAACTTGCTCTATGACCTAAGCTTTTCACTTAGCTCTCCGACCACATTAGAAAGAATAGTCAGAGCTTAAGTTTTAAAAACGCTTTATATTAAAGGTGTTTATATTTAATACATTCAGCCTAAATTTCCTTATTTTTTGCAATTCTGACTTGACCTCACTGCATTTGCCCCATAGAATGCGTGCAGATTCTCCAATAGCTCAGTCGGTAGAGCGACGGACTGTTAATCCGCAGGTCCCTGGTTCGAGCCCAGGTTGGAGAGCCAAATTCTAAAAAGCCCACGCATCATGACGTGGGCTTTTTTCATATATGTAGTTTATTTCGTGCCAAATCTCAGTCAGTTTACATTTTTTATTATTGGTTGCTTGGCAACTTTTGCCCTTGTCTGCTTAATCTTTCCGAGACTGTTTAGAAGCAAACAAAAGTTTTTCCCACGTCGTGTAATCACCGCCTTTGAAAGTAAGATGTTTCATCGTTTAAATGAAGCATTTCCGGACTACCACATTTTAGCACAAGTGGCGTTTAGCGCACTGATCACCACTCAAAATTACAAAATCAGAAATAGATTTAATCGAAAAGTCACTGATTTTGTCATACTTGACCAAACTTATAATGTGCTTGTGATTATCGAACTTGATGACCCCAGTCATATAGGCAAAGAGCAAGAAGATGCTGAACGTGATGCAATGCTTGAAGAAGCTGGCTACCGTGTAATCCGCTACATCAGTATTCCAACAGTTCACACGCTCAGGCATGATGTAAATAAATAGTTGTTAAATACGTAAAGTACAATCAAACATTGGGTGAATGCGCATTGCATTCACATCCATAATGTAAGCAGAATTTTACTGAGCATTTGACTCTTGAGCTGCCAGCACTTCCGATACTGCTTGGTCAGCCTCAGCAGCCAAAGCCGCATCTTGAGCTTCTTTTTCTTTAATACGCTCAATCATTTCAGCTTGTTGTTGCTTATACTTTTCTTGGTTTTTAGCATCACTATTGACTGCAAGAAAAGCCATACTGACCAAAAATATAGGAATCAATAGCCCAAGTGCCATCAAAATGATCATCTTTTTGGTATTGGGTTTTGGCTTAACTTCAGACATAACGATTCTTTCATTTACATAAATAATTCGACGCCCAATATAGCAAAAAACAAAATTCGCTCAAGCCTTCATATCATTCTTTGCTCGAACTAACGATGCCCCTCATTTTCACGGATTGAATGATTAATAATCCAATATGCAAAAAAAAGGAGACATGCTCCTTTTTTTATTATTGAAAAAACTTAGCTTGAAGCAGCTCCCCCCTTACAATGTGGACTTTGGCTTGCATCTTTTTGCTCATTGGTTAAGACAATACCTGTACCTGCTGACATTTTAGCTTGAATAAATTCGACCGCTTGCGCATTTCTACAGATAATTGCCTGTGTATGATTTGCATTTGGCACAACGTCTAATTGATAACCTTCAGCATAATTTGCATCTGGGAAATACTTCGTCGCTTGTGTTTTCATATTTGCAAATAGCGCTTGCGTAACCACAGGAATAACTGCCTGATCATTTGCACCTTGAATAATATACACAGGCGCTTTAATTACTTTGGCAGCAGTAGCATTTGTCGCTGGCTGATTATCATTTAAAAATTTCTGAACAACAGGATCGGTATCGATTTTATTCAAATCAATTCCATACTGTGAAACCGTATGCGTTGGATCCTTTAAAAATTCAATCACAGCTGCTTTAAACTGTTCTTGCAAACCATTTGCGCCATTTGGATCGGCATAACTTAAACATGCACCGTCATCCCCTGTACGTCCATAGGCTTTTTCTGCAATAACACCGGCATCAGCAGTAAAAATATTTTTTAAATCATAATTTGGCTCATAGGCTTTAATACCCGAACTGGTCAATGCAGCATATGCCAAAAGCTCAGCATAGCCATCTGCAATTTGATCAATTAACGCTTGTGCTTGAACCTCCGAAAGCTGCCCCATACTAAGTGCATAACGCACTTGTGCCAACTGTTCATCCAATCTATTCAATCCATGGGGTTTAGGTTGACCATTTGCATCAACATTTAGTTTTGGATCTAAATAGATCTTAATAATCGTGCCTAAACTCGACGCAGGTGCGGCTGCTACTGCACCTTTATAATTAGTATCGGTATTCGCAAATTCCGCCGTCCCTAAGGATGCATGACCACCTTGCGATTGACCAATCGACATCCACTGACCATTGAGTTGCTTACCATAATGTTCTTTTGCCGCTTTAACTGCAGTAAGCGCCGAATTTGCCGCACTCGATAAATTAAGGTATGGATGAACCCCCTTGGTTCCTAAACCCTCATAGTCTGGTGCCACAATTACATAACCTGCCGCCATAAGCGTGTTAGCTAGAATTTTAAAGCGTGGATGAATTGCATTTTTACTTGGCGCACATTCATCTCCAGCTCCGACTGTTCCATGCTCCCATACCACAACACGATAACCATCTTTAGGTTGAGTAGCTTTCGGAAACAACACTAAAGCCGTTGCTGTTGCTACTTTCCCCTGCACATTGGTCATGTTATACGTCATGACTTTTATGGACGATGTATTGTCTACAGTTTCTAAAGCATAATTTGCTTCAGAAACAAATGTTGATTTTTGATTCGAAGATGATGAGTCATTATCATCGTCATTACACGCGGTTAAAGACAGCATAGAAACTGCAACTGTCAAAGCCAATGCTATTTTTGAACGTTTCATAAAATATCCTTTTTAATCATTATTCTTTACACATGAAACTACATGCCTTTTTATTAATGCATAAAAAAAAGCACCCGAATAGGATGCTTTAGTTCATTTTAAAAAGTTTCAGATCAATGACATTAAAGAGCCAATGCCATAAAAATTCCAATAAAAATCATAAACCCTACCCAACGGTTATGGCGAAACGCCCAAAAACATAACTGCGGATCACGGCCTTTGGTTTTAGTCCACTGGTAAATAAAATCGGCAGCCACAGCCAACATTGCAACTAAACCAAATGGCATCAAGAGATCTTCTAAATACAACGCAGAACCAATCAGTACAATGCTTAGCGCCTGTAATAAAGAAATGATTTCTATATCATATTTACCAAATAAAATCGCAGTTGATTTCACGCCAATTTTCAAATCATATTCACGGTCAGTAATGGCATATTGTGTGTCATATGCAACGGTCCACGCCAAATTACCAAAGTACAATAACCAGCAAGTCAAATCAGGTGTTTGCCCCACAGCGGTGTAAGCCATAGGAATCGACCATGAAAATGCCGCGCCTAAAAATACTTGTGGCAGATGCGTGTAGCGTTTCATAAAGGGATAAATGAACGCTAAAAACAATGCACCAAAGGACCAATAAAAAGTTTCTATCGGTAAAAAGAACAACATACATGCGCTAGCAAGCACCAAGATCAAGAACACATATATGGCTTCTTTAGCACTAATCACTCCAGTGGCTAAAGGACGATGTTTGGTTCTTTCCACAGCACCATCGACTTTACGGTCAGCAAAGTCATTAATCGCACAACCTGCTGCACGCATAAATATCGTGCCCAAAATCATGGGAATCAAAATACTGAATTGCGGTGTTCCTTGATTGGCAATCCACAGTGCCCACATGGTTGGCCAAAAAACCAGTTCCGTGCCAATTGGCTTATCGAAGCGACATAAATAGTAATAAGCTTCTAAACGCTGCTGCCAAGTAATTTGTTGCACCACGGCCATGACTGTCCTTCATCTGGTAATGTTATTTCTGCAAATATTGTTCAAAACTCGCTAAAAAAGTTTCCTGAACAATAAATTTACAACCATGCCAAGTATAACAGCTCTGACGTGTCCAACCATCGTCTAGCCACAGTACACGCCGCTCACACTTCGGATTGGTCCGTTGAAATAAAAAATGTCCGATCGGTTTTTTACCAATATGCTGAAAAATCCGCGCACGTCCTTGTATGCTAAGGATTGGAAATATACTTTTTGCCTTGACCCACGGCTCAGCTTCACAGCCATATAAATAACTTTCACGTACCCAAGCTGTGTGCTGTATTGGCATTTGTAGCCACCGTGCATCTTGAAGCGTCATACGTTGAAATTGCTCAATACTTGGCTCAACCTTAAATACGCCTTGGGCAAAATCTGTTAATTGTTGAGTTAATGAACCCGAAGCATACAACCATGTTCTTAATTCAGGAGACATTCTTTTATCCCGCATTTCGCATGCTTGACGCTGCATATTCCATTTCCCTTATAAGCATTTGCTGAGTATAGCGAATCCTTAGTGTAACCAACTCAACATCGTTTTTCATGACCCATAGCTTGTTTTCAGTAAAATGAGCAAAACCAAAACAGCTTAAGCACTTCATTACATATGCAATCAACACAAACCTCACATACACAGTATGATGTCGTGGATAACCACTAAATTACACAAGCATAATGTTTCCATTTTACTCGCTACATGTTTTTATTTTTTTCGTTTTACTTTGTGCCAATATCACGGTTCAAGCAAAATCTATTGCACTCAGTTTTGATGATGGATTAAATCCAGCGTTTAACGCACAAGCGGAACAAATCAATGCTCAAATTTTAAAGCATCTGCATGATCAAAAAATCAAAACTATTGTTTTTCCGAGCCTGATTAAAATTGGTGATTATCAAGGTAAGCAACTAATTCAAGCGTGGGGACAATCCGGCCATCTGATTGGCAATCATAGTGCACTGCACCAAAATCTGAATAAAGAAAATGTCACATTAAAAGATTATCTGCACAGCATTGAACATGCGGATACAGTGTTAAAAACGCTGCCGAATTACACACGTATCTATCGTTATCCATTTTTAAAAGAAGGTAATAGCGCTGAAAAACGTGATGCTGTCTATCAATGGTTAGAGCAGCATCAATACCGCATTGGCGGTATGAGTATCGATGCCAGTGACTGGTTTTATAACCGAAAATATCTCGACTATGCCAAACTGCAAGATCAGGACAAATTAGACCGACTAAAACAAGCATATATTACTCACCTGCTTCACCGAGCAGATTATTATGACCAACTTGCCCAGCTCACCATAAATCGTTCGCCACAGCATGTTTTACTTTTACATGTGAATGCTATTAATGCCGCATTTTTAAAGGATGTCATTACTGCTTTTCAGCAGCATGGCTGGACTTTTATTTCAGCAGCAGACGCCCTACAAGACCCACTATATTCACAGCGCAGCCAAAACATCCCTGCGGGAGAGAGTGTGATTTGGTCCATTGCCAAAACCAAAGGATTCGAAAACTTACGCTACCCTGCCGAAGATGCGCCATATGAAATCGATAATTTAAAACAGCATGGTTTGCAATAACGTTTGGCAAATTTCTAGATATTCAATAAAAAATGACCTGCAATATTGCAGGTCATTTTTTCAGTTCAATTTTTTAGTGTTGAATTAAAAGTTATCTGTCTTGGCAATGGCTTCAAACTTGCCTTGCGGTGTTTTAATCAGAACTAGTCCTTCGGTTGTAATATAAAAACTTTCAGGGTATTCAAACTCCAATGCCAGCTCTGGGTTTTTCAGTTCGACAAATTGAGCCTGTTTATAACCTTCAACGGTCCGCCCAACTTCCAAATAAGTCACTTCTGAGAAGTTGAGTTTAAATCCCTTTGCCTGATCCGCTGGATCAATCCAAGGGAAAAAACCGGTATGTTTTTTACGTGGTTTTGCCATGTTTAGATATTCATTCAACTCTTTGCTTTATCTTAACCCATCCCATAAAAAAACCCGCACAAGGCGGGTCTTTTTACAGTGAAATTCTGTACAGAATTACAAGCTGTAGTACATGTCGAATTCAACTGGGTGAGTAGTCGTGTTAAGACGACGAACTTCTTCAGTTTTAAGTTCGATGTAGGCATCAAGCATTTCTTTAGTGAACACGCCACCTTTAAGAAGGTAATCATGGTCAGCTGCAAGAGCTTCAAGCGCCATATCTAAGCTATGAGCCACTGTAGGGATTTTAGCTTCTTCTTCAGGAGGAAGGTCGTACAAGTTCTTGTCAGCAGCTTCACCTGGGTGGATCTTGTTTTGAATACCGTCAAGACCAGCCATAAGAAGTGCAGCGAAACCTAAGTACGGGTTCATCATTGGATCTGGGAAACGTGCTTCGATACGTTTGCCTTTAGGGCTAGAAACATAAGGAATACGGATAGAAGCTGAACGGTTACGTGCTGAGTAAGCAAGCATAATCGGCGCTTCGAAATGTGGAACTAAACGTTTGTACGAGTTAGTTGATGGGTTTGTGATTGCGTTCAATGAACGAGCGTGTTTGATCACACCGCCAATGAAGTACAACGCCATTTCTGAAAGACCAGCGTATTCATCACCAGCAAACAAGTTCTTGCCGTCTTTAGAGATCGACATGTGAACGTGCATACCAGAACCGTTATCGCCAACCATTGGTTTAGGCATAAACGTAGCAGTTTTAGCATATTGGTGAGCAACGTTCCAAACCGCATATTTAAACTGTTGAACTTCGTCCGCTTTGCGAACCATAGTGTTGAAGCTTACACCGATTTCAAGCTGGCAAGATGCAACTTCATGGTGATGTACTTCTACACGACCTGGACCCATGATGTCTTCGATTTTTGCACACATATCTGCACGCATATCTTGTGAAGAATCAACAGGAGGAACTGGGAAGTAACCACCTTTCACACGTGGACGGTGACCAGAGTTACCCGCTTCGTAATCTTTACCAGTAGACCAAGCAGCTTCTTCAGCGATTAATGTGTGGCGCGCGCCAGACATATCGATGTCCCATTTTACTTCGTCAAAAACGAAGAATTCTGGTTCTGGACCAAAGAAAGCTGTATCACCGATACCAGTTGATTTTAGGTATTCTTCCGCACGGCGAGCAATAGAGCGTGGGTCACGTTCATAACCTTGACCAGTTGAAGGTTCGATAACATCACAAGTCACAACAACTGTAGCTTCTGCAAAGAACGGGTCGATAAAACAAGTTTCTGCATCTGGACGTAAGATCATGTCAGATGCTTCAATGCCTTTCCAACCAGCAATTGAAGAACCATCAAACATTTTGCCATCTTCAAACGTATCTTCGTCGATTGAATCTGCTGGGTAAGTTACGTGTTGTTCTTTACCCTTAGTATCAGTAAAGCGAAAATCGACCCATTTTGCGCCACTTTCTTGGATGAGTTGAAGGACCTTGTTCGCCATGCTCATTTTGCTCCGATGATTTTTTTGTGCACACTGAAGTGCGTGTTAGTAGTTGGTAGTTATTAAGCAATTACCGTACCAACTTTTAAAAGCCAAGCTAAAATATTGAATTCCTTATCAGAATAGAAGATTTTAGCTCCTAGCTTTTCGACTATTATACTGTGTGTAACAGTAAATGCACCATATTCAGCCACTCTTCATCACTTTTGTTTAAAAACTTCTCGCAGGTGTATCAAAATAGTGCAACTTGGTTTTGCACCAAAATGATTAATCGCTTTCAACGATAAAATCATTGAGATTTTATCAAAGCTTTAAGGTCGAATTTAAATACGATAGAAACTAATGGCTTAGCTAGTTATAAATGGAAAAATACTGGCGTAATAACTGAATTAATGATCGATATCTAGGTTTTTTGAGCCCGTAAAGTATCCATTTTTTGACGTTAATTTAACCATTTTGTTTTAATTTTAATCAATCTACCTTTGCATTAATTTGTGCTCCATTTTGGTGATTTTGCTTCAAAACGATTCATATTTTTCCATCAAGAGCCTGAATTGCTATTTTTAACGACAGCAAACAGATCTTTTTAAAATATCAACTGAACACATTTTAAACACTTAAATTCAGCCGATTGCTTTGTTCAACTTAAATCCTAAATTTATAAGTTGATAATTTGCTGAAATGATTTCAGTTGCGATGAACTTTGGCGAAATTGTTCAGCAGAAATTGAATAATATTTGCTATGATTGGCTGCATTCTAAATATTTCACTATTTTTCTATTTAAAATATCCACACGATATTTGGGTCAATATACAACTATTTAGAATCATTTCGGACTATTCAAAGCACAGTTAAGTGCATAAATTTCAAAGGTTAATACGCTCATGCTTTTGATGATCGAAAAAAAGTACTGAGATTCACACTACTCCCCATTAGTTCCTTTTACCTACATAACAGTCTGATTTGTTACAAAATAGGTTTGTATTAGTTCCTTTTAGTTCTTCTTAATCCGGTACATTTACGGGTAATATTGCGGGTAACCTTAAATTTACCCGTTCGTTACCCGTATGGCCTCCAATAAGCTTACAGATGCAAAAATTAAAACACTTAAACCACAAGAGAAAGTTTACCGAATATTAGATTCAGATCGCCTGTATATTGAAGTTCGCCCATCAGGTACGAAAGTTTGGCGTTTTAAATTTACACATCAAGGTAAAGAGTCATCTATGAGTCTTGGTGAGTATCCATCAATCGGTTTAGCTGATGCTCGCATTTTGCGTGAAGAAATGAGGGCAAAACTTGCTAGAGGAGTTCACCCTGTTTTAGAGAGAAAGCAGCTCAAACTTGAAGAAGAAAGCAAACTAACCAATACTTTTAAAAATGTTGCTTTAGAATACTATGCAGAGCGCCTAAGCTCTAAGACTGAAAACTATAAAAACCAATTTTTAGTTTCTATGGAAAAAGATGTATTTCCGGCTATCGGATCTAAAGACATTAAAGCTGTAACGTCAGCTGATGTTTTAGGTATTTTGAAAAATACTATTAAACGAGTTAGATCTCAAAAGAATCGTGGCACTGGTGAGGTTACAGCAATACAAAATAGGAAGTTTATTGGTGCTGTTATGCGATATGCCATTGCCACCCTACGCGCTGAGAATGATCCAACATATGCTGTTCGTGATGTGGTTATCCGCCCTGAAGTTACCCATGCAAGAGCATTAAGTAAAGATGAGCGTATCAAGGTCAGAACTCGCTTAGAAACTTACGGCGGCACTGAAACGGTAAAAAATGCTGGTCTTATGCTGCTTTACACGATGCTTAGAACCATAGAAATACGTCGCATGGAATGGTCTTGGGTAGATTTTGACGATCGCATCGTAACTTTTCCTAAGGCTGCCATGAAGAAAAGCCGCGAACATATTCTTCCGATGTCGGAACAAGTCTACGCAATTCTTAAAAACCAATATTTAAATTCTGGTAATAAAGTTTATGTGTTCCCTTCGGTTTATAAATCGGATTCAATGCTTAACCAGATGACCCTAAATAGAATGTTTCAACATTTAGCTATTGAAGATGTTTCAGCTCACGACTTGCGTGCTACTGCTTCTACTTTGCTGAATGAATATGGCTATGATGAGAAATGGATTGAAGCTCAACTTGCACATGCTGACGATAATAAAACCCGAGCATCATACAATCACGCAAAATATTTGGCTGATCGTAGGAAAATGATGCAAGATTGGGCTGATATGGTAGATAGATGGAAGCAATAAAGCCTTCTATTGTTTCTATTGTTGGTGGGTACTTCTTTCTTTGAAATACCTTATACAACTCTCTATAAATTCAGCATTTACGTGCTACAAGCCTAGAATATTATCGAGATTTTGTTCTTTCAGAATTGACCACATCTCTTTACTATTTCAGATGAAGAATTGCGATTAATATTTTTAACTTACAGAGTCATAACTTACCTTTTATGCTTTTTTTCATTTTATAGTTTTAAAACAGTAAGCCGAGCCTAATTGAAAATAATGCACACAAACGAAACACTTCGCAATATATTTAGAACAATGCAAGATAAAAAATTATTACTATAAAAATATTTCAATCTATTTAATAAAATTTTTAAAATAATTTCTTCTCGAATTTGAATTTAAAACTAAATGGTAGCAAAACTTATCATATTTATTACGATGCTGATAATCATTATTATTCTGTTGAAATTCATTATTCAACAATATTTCTTTAAAATTCAAATTTGTTACTTCAATAACTAGTTTTGTATCCATGACATTCACCTTTTGAACATAATAATTATTAACTAGATAAAGCAACTAGAAATCACTCAAAGTTAAAGGAGGTGTGGTCAATTCCCCCTTTAACCCTGCATCAGAGACAAAAAAACAACTCAATTATTTTTTTTATCTTGTTGTTGCTCTTTGTTTATTTGAGCCTGATCTTTTTTTTGCTCATGTTTACTCTGATGTTCACTAACTTGTTGCTGTTTTTGCGGTTGATTTTCCTGATCACTATCAGGTTGTTTATGTGAATCTTGATTCTGTTTAGAACCTGGCTGTTTAAAGTTTGGCATAACTACTTCCTATATTTGTCATTAGCATTAGTGACAAATACAGATTGGACCCTTTATTTATATATAGATACTATTTAAATGTATCAAGAAATATTATTAAACTTTTAGTAAAATACATTCTTATATTTAATAGCCTGTTATAACTAAAAATCAAATAAATTTTATATTTTAATTTTCTCAATTATATTTTATTACAAAAATAACCTGAAAAAATAAATATTGAGTGCTATTTATTTAATCTCCAAGTAAAGAAGTAGGTGCAAAATGAAAATTTTAAAAATATTAGGTGCAAGTATTTTAGCTGGCTGTTTATACAGAAAAATAAAAAACCAGAAAAAATCTAAATGTGCACTTAAAAATGATGCTGAAACTCAGGCATCAGCCACTAAATGAATTATTAAAAACTCATTATTTAGTTTTTAATACGTTCAATATCAAACAATTACTCACAGTTTATTTATATCGAGAACACTAATGAATAACGGTGTTTATTTACTTATTTTTAAAAGTATTAATATTGATTTTGGCACCGGAATTTTGGTTGTGAACAACAACATAGCCAATGGCGGCGATACTATATATTCATATACTGGCGAAATAAATGATACACAGGTTGTGTTTGAGTTTATCAAACACAATATTGAAGCACATTCACTCTTCGGGAATGTTGGCAAACTTAAGCTTAATCTGACATGTCACCCAGAGCCTGAGGGCTATCTTATGAAAGGTAATGTAGAGAATATCCAGTCTGTCCCACTGGTCATTAAAGCTAAGTTTATTGGTCACATTGCTAAAGAGTCTAACTAGTAGCAGTTCAGCAATAATTTAAAAAGCATAGCCCTCAATTGAGGGCTTTTTATTATGGCCAAGCATCATTTAATCGTTTTGCATCAGCTGCGTGTTCATCAGCTCGTTGCGCCACTGTTCGATATTCATTGACGCATTTTTCGAGTACGACACCGTTGGCACTAGCGTACTCAATGATGGTTTCTCGGGTAGCTGTGGACATACGACTTGAGGCTGTATCGATTTGCTTTGACAGCCGATCAATAGCGGACTTAGCGCTATTGCTATCAGCAATAATTTGTTTGATATCATCACGATGTTGAATCTCCGCTTTGAGTAGCTTTTCAGACCATTGTTTTTCTTTTGCGATAGCATCTGCTTTCGCTTTTTCGGTTAATGCCTCAGCCTTGGCTAGATCGGTTTTATATTTCGCATCAAGTAATGCGTAATCATCTTGCCAGCTTGAAACTCGCCATGTCTGCACACCAAAGCCGATAAGTGCAAGCAATAAAAAAGCCGCCAATGCAATGATGACGGCTTCATAAAACTTTGTGATAAATCCTGTTATTAATTCTTTCATTGTGCCCCCATGCATTTTTGATGACGCTCTAATTGTCGAGTCCAAACGCCATAGCAATTGTTTGAACGCACTGAACAATCACGCTTTGCAACGAACTTCCACTTCAATAATGAATCGCAAGCGGCCTTGTACTGCCTAGCCTTCAGGTTGCGTAGCATTGAAGATGAGCGCCAGTTAGCTGCACCAAAGTTGTATGAAAAATCGAGATACACATCGTATTCAACTTGCGAAAGTTTCACACCTTCAAGTGACTTTCGAAATGCAATCTCATCTTTAGACACGTGCGCCTTTGCCCACTCCAATGCGGTTTTTCGAGAAATTGGTGGATCAGTCATTTTGATTGGCTTACCACCTGGTTTAGTAGTAGATCCAATGCCCTGTGTTACAACCCCGCCGCTATCTTTATAGGGTTTTGCTGAGTAACCTTCATGCTTTTCTAAACCCACAAAAAAAGCAGCCGAAGCTGCTAATCCATACGTCCAATATTTAGTCTTGTTTGACATTGCATTGCCCTCGCAATTTCGCAATTTTCAGTTCATGTTCTTCCTGCTCACGTTGATCTTTGCGCTTTTGAAATTGCTTATTTGATAAGTAGTTTGCAAAACTGATCGCAAGACCAGCCAAGCCGATAATGACACCGACTAAAAAACCCCAATCCCACGTTGCAAGCCAACTTACAACAGTTAGCCCTGCACCTGCGCCTGTTGCTACTGGTCCAGATGCATCTACAATTTGTGTCGTATTCGACATTGCGCCCCCTAATTTTTGGCAATAAAAAAGCACCCGAAGGTGCTTTATGGTTGAAAATTTTAACTATCAGCAGTTGCCTGTGTTATTCGTGATGAATAATTCCACGAAGTCGGCTTCCAAACGTCCCTTGCTGCAACACGCACATAATATGTGGTCGTTGATTGCAAGCCCGTAATCGTGCAAGCATTTTCCGTACCCGTCCAACGTGCTGCCGTGGTATCAGGATCGAAACTTGCATTGGTACTGATCCACACCTGATAATCTTTTAGATCCGGTACTTCACTTGGTATCCAAGTCACTGTGATCGAATCAGCCGTTGCTGATGTGTACACGTTCAACAATTGTGGTGGCACTGGATTACTGATATTCAGCTCAGCAAAGGTACTAATAATCGAACCGTTTTTACTTGCGACACGTACTGTATAAGCACGTTGAATTCCGTCAATTTTCGCCTCTTCCATGCTGTATGAATAATCGGTATTCGTCGTTTCAACTGTTCGAAGCAAAACTCCACCTGAACGAATCTGAACAACATAGCCAGATGCACCCGCTGCCGGTTGCCATTGCACTTTGAAACTGGTACCCACAAATGCTGATTGCAGTGATAGACCCTTCACCCCTGCAGGACGACCACCGTTTACGGTATAACTATAAGCAGTCACTTCATCCAAAGTTTCTTCTTTTTGCTCAAGACCATTAAAGCTGGTGAACTTCAAATAAACCTCTTTGCCAACCATGTTCGGATTAAAATCGTACTCAAAAATGGCACGGTCAATACGAACAAATGATTCGCCTGCATTATGTGAGCTTGCATCATTGAAACGCCCACGAAGCATGCCACTTAATGTATATCGCCCAGATCCGTCCAATGTTGCATCAACATAGTTGATATATTCATCCCCGACTTTACACAAAGTTGCATCAACTTCAGCATCTTCAACCGTACCACCAAAAATTTGAGACGACGTATTGAGCTGCACTTGCATCGATGTATCATCTGTATCAATTGCAGTGGTCAACGTGCCATAACGTGCTGAGCCGTAAATCGTACCAATCATTTCATAAGTGGCATTATCTAAACTTGCCCAGACGTTACAACCGCCCCAATTGATACCACCCGATGCTGCAACCCAAATCTGATTTTTACCATCCGTTAATTCTAATGGAGGTTCAAAAATAGCCGGCGCATTGACGTTACCTGGTTCTTCATTCCCGCCTTGGTACCCGTTTGATGATTGCAGATCGTATTCAACAGCTGATCGAGATCCGACTGCAAGCTCTTCAGCAGTAATTGAAAGTACACCCTCTTCATCTTCTTCAACCCGAGTGATCCGCACTAGAAACTGATTCAATCCCAACGATTCATCCGTGATGGTTACAATGTCCATTGGCTCCAGTCGGCAGTATTTCCAACCCAGCTCAAACTCATATTCATTTCGAACATACAGTTTTCGCTGTAATAGCAATTGCACCGCATGACGGGCAATTTTCGGCTCACAGAAAAAGTCAAACTTGACTGGATCTTGTGTACGCAGACCAAACATTTCAATATTGGCTTGGTCCTTGGCTTCAACTGTTTCAGTGTTGTACTGGTTGAAGCGATTCACATACTCGATTTGGCAGTGGTTATAGGCATCTGTGTCACGGCTTCGACGTACACGTATTGGCTGATCTTCACCTAAGAAATCATCATCAGTGAGGTGATATACCGGTTCAAGATTTGGTGTGAATGTCACACCATTTCCAGTCACTGCACTGTCACCATAGGAACGGATTTTCAAGCCATCTGGACTTGGTACCACTGCACAATTCACTGCTTCAACAATCTCATTGATGATTTCAAACGCTTCACGCTGTTCTGTCAAAGCAGGACTGATCAACAAATTAGTGGCTGCACAATATGTTCGAAATTCAGATAAATCTGCCATATTCAAACTAGGTGCTGCACCGTACCGTGGATTCGTAATGAAGTCTTCGATCACATCCGCAGGATTTGCATCATGGATCGTTTCTGAAAATGTAATATCGCTAATCACTTCAAAATTATGATTCGATAATGCAGCACTTCCACCCAAGTCATAATTGGCACATGCGACATATCCAAGGAACGGATAATGCACTGCTTCATCTGGATGCTTTGATGCTAAATAACCCCAAACTGGATTATGGTCGCCATCAAAAAGTTCAAAGCCGATCTGATCAATCGGCTTGAGTTGCACACCACCTTCAGTCTTAGTGACGATCTGTTCTTTATCACGCCAAACAATGCCAATATCTTTGATTTTGTTTTCACACAATCCAAGCATCAAAGATGCTGAATAAGTATATGTTGTGTTTTTTGTCTTGGTTTTACCGCCTTTACCACCAGATTTAGTGGTTGTCGTGTGGGCAGTAGATTTAAAATCGCCATACCAAAACATATTGGCTGCAACACGATTTTTTCCATAAACCAGTGGCTGTGTCAGACCATAAGCAGACTGCTGAATGCGCATCGAGTTGATGCGCTTATCAGACGTACTGACTGTTGTACTTCCAAATATCCCGCCCATTATTCTTTTAGCCTCTTCATACGAAAAAAGCCCGCAATTCTGCGAGCTAGACTTCCTTTTGTGCCATCTTGGAGTATTACTCCTTGATGAATATAGGAGTGAATAATCGTTGGCCATTCAACGACAATTGCACCATGACTGATGCACTTGCCAAAATGATAAAGAACAATGTCACCAGGCTGTGGCTCATCGACTTCATAGCACACGGATAAAACGTGCTCCAAATATCGTTGGCCAAGCTGATGCATGTGCCAATCTGGTGGGTATGGTCGCGGATCTAAGTGATCCATGAGTCCAACTTTTTCATAGACTTCACAAATAAGAGTCCCACAATCTACCCCCACGCCTTTGACACGTCCTTGGTGATGATATGGTGTGCCGAGCCATGTCATAGCTTCAGTAACTGCTTCAAGATTTTTACTCATCGCATATACCGAATATCGCCAATGATCCATGTACCACCGCTGTTAAAACGACCATCAACACGCTTATCAAAGATGAAATGCTTTTCTAGAGCATAAGCAAAACAGTTTGGTTTTTCGCCGTTTAGCGTAGCGTCAACAGGCTCTTTATAGATTTCAACAACATTTACGCCATCATAAGTCATATAAACAATGTCATGCGGTGCATCTGTGCCTGTGTATGCGCCATCACGTCCAAAGTACATTGTTGCTGGCAAATGCGGTGCGTGTTGATAGCCACCACAACCGTAATGACTTAACGCGCTATGTGTAAACATTGCTGTATCACGCAAAGCATTCGGGTTTTTAGTTCGAGCCATTCGATATAAAGCAGTTGGATTTGCATCAGCCCCAAGCAACAAGCAATCTTGAAGTGGGAAAATTGATACATGCTGCTCATTTAACCAGTCTTGACTACGTGTATTAAAGCTGATCATTGATTGCTCAGGAGTCGCAGGTTTCTCAATAAACCACAAGTTTGACGCAACACTTGAGCCTGGGTTATTGAATGCGCCATCGCCCATCACAACCCAAACACCTTCCCAATACGGATCATACTTGACAGCATGAATGTGCATTGAATTACGCTGAGCGTTATCAATAAAGCTTGAAGTTGCTATATCAAGAATAACTTGATAAGTCTTACCGTTATCGCCTGAAAAATTCACACGACCAGTTCCGCGACCTTCTGTGGCTGGCTTGTAACCTGAAGTAATGACAATATTATCAACACAATCAGTTCCCCAAGCATTGTAGTGAATCCCCTGAACGTCTTGATAACCCGTTGCTGTAAGCCAAGTTGCACCCCCGTCTGTGGAATAGTGTGCAGTTTCCTTACTCACAATAACAAGTGTCCCGTCGCCAGTAATTCGTAGCCACCCCTTAGGGGTAGAAGCATTAACCAACGGCAAGCCAGAGCTATTAAATACGCCATGTTTTTCAGTACCAACGCTTGCCGACGCAACACAACGAATATTTAGATCATCAACTGTTGTTTTATAAAGTGCATTACCATTTTTGATATAAACATTGTCATCAAAATCAACATGCAGAATTTTAAAACCTTCACTGTCAATATGACGTACATTGCTCAATCGCTTCGGTAGCAAAGATTGACCGTTAATTAACTCATAATCCGCAACTGTGTCTTGTGCTGTTTTCAGCGGTCTAAACAACTGACGTCCAACACTAAAGACGTTTTGAGGCTGTTCAGCTAAAGCATCTTTCAAACGCAGATAATCGGTTAAACCTGTTGCAGTTTTTTCGCTTGCATATTTAATAAACTTAACAAATGGATTATGGCTTCCAACGGTTTGAATAAATCGCTTTAACTGCAATGGAACAACACCTGTATTCTCTGTCAGAAAAAACAACTCAGCATACTTAATAGCATAGCCATTATACGTTCTTGGAATAATGACCTGATTTAACGTCCAAGAATCATCACGGTTAATTAAAATGTTTCCAACGAACGCAGTAATTTCCGAAGTCTGACCATCTCTAAACAAACGCATCCATATCCGTGTTGGATTCGTTGTTTCATATTCGCTTTTAGCTAAAAATGATACAACGACTTGTTTGGATTGATCTGACGGCATATTAACAATGTATTTAGCGCCCTGCCCATAGGTTGCTGACGTTTCAGTAACTGGAATAGATAACACTCGATCACCTTCCGCATCAATCGTGATCGGATATTCTACTGACTGATCACCGTATTTTGAGAAGCCCGACAAAGTTGGATATTCCCAATCTGACAGCATTGTCCCTGTCTGATCCTCATTAAATAAATCTTCAAAAATAAGATCGTCAGAATACGGAACTTCTGAAACAATCAAACGACCAAGCTCTACTTTTGCATCATTTGTTAAGTTGATACGAAAGTTTAGTGATGCTGTTTCTGCTGTCGTTGTAATGCTGACATTTTTTACACCACTTGATGTAATGTTAGCACTTAGCCCACCAAGACTTGTGCCGTCTGCTTTCGTATGATAGACAGTGATTTGAGCAGTCCCAGTTCCCAAAGTTGCTACAGAATCGGGCAGGCTAATATAATAAGTTTTGCCAGTTTTGATATTTCCAAGCGCCACTACTTCGCTGTAAACTGCTCCACTGACTGCATATCGCTTGCTATCGACCGACTTCGCAACAACAGACCAGTCTGGGAATGATGAAAAGTTCTTTTCAGGTTTTTGTGATGTTACTGCCTTGATCAGGTCTGACTTTATTTTTGACTCATCGAAACGATCACCGATTTTCTTTTTAGCATTGACAGCAACAGGATCATAGCAAAGCTCAAACGATCGCAATGTAATTGCAGATGTGCCGTAATTATGAATAGCCAACTGCACTCTGTTGACTGTTTTTGCAAATGGGTTAGACAGTGAGAACTCATTACCTTGAGTTGAACACAAGAAGTAAGGTCTCACCTCGACGGTTGACGAATCTTTTGGGTAGCCTGTCCAAAAGAAGCGACAATCTCCTGTACTCATTTGATCAAGATAACCACAGTAGTACACCTTATTTAAATCACTTACAGTTAAGTCGAGTGTTAGCTCTTTCCCTGCTTGGATTGTAATATCACTATTTTCGTTGTAGCTCACACCATCGAAAACAGGCATTTTTGTCCAGTGTGGCAAGATACTTTTTCTCTCAGAATTTCGAGCAATTGTAACGTCTTTTGGTTCATTAACTCGCACAAACGGATTTGTTGGAACGCCTTCACCAACATAAAAATCCTCAACAACCAATTCAGCTCCACCAGTGACTTGCGGTTGAATGTTTACATGCTTGAACACAGCGCGATTGGCTTCACTTAACGCAACTTCAGATAGTTTTATCCAACCTGTAGCACCATCTGCAATGTTACCGTAAGCACTTAAAAATGTAGCATTATCTTGCTTAACCGCTTGCGCAAGAAAGCTCATGTTTGTTCCAGAATTTAAGGCTGCACTTTTAACTTTTACCCAAATTTGCAGTTTTGAACGAAGTTCACCATTAAACGGTACTGTAAAACCACCATTTACATTCATGCCTTTGTATCTGATTTCTGTCGGTGCATAGTCAGCTTTTAATGTTGATTTATCAAATGTATTCGCAATATATTGGGTCGCGTGTGCCGCTATTCCTCGAAATAAATTAATATTATTTTTAGCTGTAGAATCTTCTTTTGACTCAACACTCTCAGCCATCTGAGCAAGCATTTCACGCACTTGAGAGTGTTTTTTCGTTTTATCACGAAATTCAGTTGGTGATGGAATAGGCATATCTTTACCCCATAAAAAAACCCAGCTCAATGGCTGGGTATGGATTAATACAAATTTGGTTAAACGGCAGTTTCAGGCACTGGTATAAATGGCGCACCACGGAAACGGCTGAAATTATTAAAACGGTTTTGGCAAGTTTCTAAACGTTTATCACATCCAGGATAAACCTTGATTCGCTGACCTGCCTGCGGTGCTTCCAACAATGGCAAAGTCAATAACAAAGCACCTGATTCATGCATGCGAATGGTTCGTTTCAGACCTGCATTGCCACCGTCTAAAAACTCAATCACACCTTGAGTAAACCAACCCTGTGGCTGATTCACCTGGCATAAAATTCGTGCTGTAGTACTGCCTGCTTCAATCGTCGTTTGCACCATGAAGTTTTGTCGCAGTAGACCGCATGCTGTGTCGAATAGCGTATTGGTACAGCTTGGCTGATACAGATTTCGTGGCATTTGCACGTTCAATTCGTCCAGATCTGACGCAACACTGGCTTGAATGGAATTACGATCTAAGTCAGGCTCAATGATTCGACCTTCAAACAATTTGATCGTGCCTGCACTGGTATCTGTTGGCGTATTCATATCCATAAAAATGCGCTCTAACTTAAATCGAGCACCGTCCAATTGGCCATTATGAAAAGCACGAACAACATTGATGCCGTTCCATTCATTATCATCAATACAATCAATACTGATGGATAAATTATCAACTTCAATACCGAGTGACAGACTAATTCCTTCACGGCTGATGATTGGACCACTCGAACTATATGTTTGACCAGCAACAGTCAGATCAAAGTCATAATTTGTGTATCGAAATACATCACCTTGAACTGTCGTGATCGTATACAGATCTGCCATCACAAACTGATCAGCATCAAGTAATGCGATTAATTTTGGAGAAGCTGCTCTCATACTTTATTTCCTAAAGATCCAATCATTTCAACCTTATTGGCTTTCCACAAATTACTCATAAAGTTGGTGTATTGCTGTTCATCGTCAGCAAAACGACAACGGTAGTAATACGTGCCATTTACATCAAATTTATGACCTGGTTTCAGTGGCTTTGATAGCGTGACCCGACCTGACTTAGTAACTTGAGCTGTAGTGTCATCCCAGAACAGATCGTAGTCATTGTCACTCCAAAACTGCTGATTATCGTTATCGTTCCAAAACGTTGGATCGACCTGAAAAAAAGTTTCTGTTTTGGTGTGTGCCAAAGGGATCTGTGATGTATGCATCTGCTTATAGAGTTGATAACTCGTAGTAGTGCCATCACCTGCAAAAGTACATGCGTAATCACTATCATCAGGCATCTTAAAAAGAAAGGAATCAAATGCTCCACGGCGCTCGATAAAGAAGCTTTCGAGTTGTTGTAGTTCATTACGTCCTTTCGATTCACGTAGAAAGGCAAATGACAAAGATATTTCATACTTCGGAACGGCCTGGTAACTTGCTCGAAGCTCCCTACCGTTCGCTGAAGTCATAATTTTGGTATTAAAAATGGGAGTCTTTGATAACTCCCATTCAAGACCTGGCAATTCAGGAAATAATACGTCTAACACAAATAACCTCCTTAGGTACCGAAATTACGACGATGGCCTTTCAATCCACTCGCTAATTCACGACCATGCTTTTCAAAGAAACGTTTAACATCACGCGAATCAAAAGCTTGAACAGTGAAATGATTCGTTGTTTGCTGACTAGGAGCTTGAGGCGTGCTGAATCCGCCATCAGATGTCAATGACTTCCCTAACGCACGAATCGTATTAGCATGCTGTTTAGGCAAGACCATTTCCTCTTCGTGCAATTGAGTCATTGGATTTACGCCGGCAGGAATATCATAGCCTCCTCGAGCAGATGCTACTTTACCCACGATTGCAGATACACCGGCAAAAGCGGCAATACCTGCTGCCACACCCAATGCAGGACCAACGATAGGAATAGCTGATAAAGCTGCCCAGGCTGCGGCCATGGCTTCCCACGCAGACATCATGATTGATTTAATGGTACCCATCAGTTTGATGCCCAGACGCGTAAATACACCAGTAGCTGTTGCCGCTGTCTTCATACTCTCACCAGCCACGACAGCACCAGTTTGGGCAGTTTGACCTGCAACTTCAGCAGCGGTTTCAGTTTTGATGAATCCAAGCTTTACGGCCAATCGAGTCGCTAAGCTTGCAGCGTACTTTTTCATTGGCGCTGTGATCATGCTTTGAATAAATGCCCCAGCCAGTTCTGTGAAAATGGCATTCATGGCATTTTTCCAAGTCAGCGTGCCATTCATCATGGCTTGAATGCCTTTATCCCATAGCCCCGACATGCGAGAAGTCAAGCTACCAAACTTATCTTCAAAGTCTTTCATTTGAGCATCTGAAAGAACTCCTACTTGCTTGGTATCAGAAACCTTTTGATCAGTATCTAAATCAGAAATATTGTTAATAATCTGATTCTGATTGCCTTGTTTCCCTGAGATACCTGACATTTGGTTTTCTAAATCAAGACGCTCCTGCAAACCATTACGCTTGATAGCTCTGAGCTGATCTTCCAGCTCTTTATCAAGCCGTGCTTTTTGAACATTTGAAATCTTCTTAGCATCGAATTCAGCTTGGATATTAGCCTTTTCAATCTCATAGATTCGCTGAGCTTGTTGCTGCTTATTTTGAATTTCTGCTTCACGAATAGCTTTAACTTTTTCAAACTGTTCAGCATTCAACGCAGTAATCTTGTCACTAGCATCCTTTTCCGCACTTACCTTAAAGGCTGCCTTTTCAGCATCTGTGATTTTCGCTTTTTCAATTTCTTTAATTGCTTTTTCAAAATCCAGCTTAATTTTCTGTTCTTGGGTAGCATACTTATAACGAATATCAGCAATTGCTTTAGCTTCTTGTTCCGCAGCTCTTTCCCTTGCTTTTGCGTCAGCATCAGATTTAGCTTTTGCCGAACTTCCCTTAGAGTCCTTAACCCCTGTGCCAATACCTTTACCTGGGTTAAATGTCGGTGAGGGTGTAGGCGGTGGTGCAGAACCAACCACAGTAGGATTTTTTAAGAACAGATTTTGAAGTCTTTGCCCACCAGTTGTTGCAGAATTGACAATAGCTGAACCTGCTGCACCCCAAGCATTAGCTGTGTTGCTTACACCAGTATTCCAACTTGTTTTTAGATTGTTCAGACGTGACTGCATCTGACCTGTATAGCGATCAGTAATTGAACCTAATTGTGATAGACCACTTTCCCAAGATGCTTTGGCAGCTGAGAAATTAAAGTTCAAAACATTGCTAACAACATTACCAAAGGTCTGGAACTTAATTGATAAAACATCAAGACCGTATTGAATCGTATCTCGGAATCCTCCAAACACATTCATTACACTGTTCACTGAAATATTGATGGCTTGGCACACTGTAGCGACGACCGCACGAATAGCAGCAAAAGCTATTTCAATACTAACTTTCAGACCAACTGCTACGGCTGCGAATCCATTCATCGCACCAGCGACTAGATCCATAAATCCTACTTGCTGAATAGATCCATCACCAATATCAGCTGTTAAATCACTCCAAATCCCACTGATTGTACTAAACAGGCTCTGAACAATATCGAGAAGGCTTTCAAAAGTTGTGATTATTGCAGTGACTGCGCTATCAATACCCTCTCTGGATCTTGATGCAAAACTAAGGAAATCATTTGCCAGGTTTGTTAGTGCAGGTGCTGCCTGAGCGGCTAGTCTTGTGAATACGCCGTCTATAGTTTGCTGAATTGTACTTAGAGCACTATTGAATTCCTTTGTCTTAGCAATTGCTTCCTGATCCATGATCAAGCCAAGTTCATGCGCTTGTTTTGAATACTCTTTTAGCTTCTCAGCATTGTTTTCTAGCAATGGAGCTAATAGCGTCGCATCATTAGCGATTGACTCCATGTAGAAAGTCATCTCAGCTTGGGATACGTTAGCTTTCTCTAAAGTTTGATAATACTTTTCGAGGATTTGCGGACCGGTAAGGCCTTGGAACTCTTTGGCAGTCACACCCACTTTTGGTGCAATTTTTTCGAAGAAATCAGCCATTTCTCCGCCACCAGTTTGCATGAAATCACCAAACTTATCGTTCACATCTTTCATGATGTCAGATAGTTTGTCTTGTTCGACCATGACTGATTTAGAGGCAAATGCCCACTCTTGGAATTCTTTTGTGGTTGTATTGGCCAATCGTGCTTGAATTTCCAATTCCTTAGACGCTCGACCAACTTCAGACGTTAATGACGCCAATCCAATAACCGCTGTCCCAACAGAAGCGGCTATACCAACTCCAATCGCAGCAAAACTTTTAGTCAGATTACCTGAAATTGATTTCCCAATATCTTCAAATCTATTGCCAATATTCTTGGTTATGTCATCTAAACCAGTTTTAATCCCTGAAAAATCCAACTTAAATTTAACTTTATTCCCTGTATCCTCAATTCTTTTGGCGCCGTCGCTAACGATCTTTTCAGCATCATCCATGCCTTTTTTAAGGTCAGAAGTCTTCGCACCAACGTGCACTTCTACTCGATTGTTGCTCATAACTCCTATCTCACAGGCATAAAAAAACCGCCGTGAGGCGGTATGAAAATTTTCAGATATTAAAAAAGCACCCGAAGGTGCTTCCACATACTCAATTTGAGGCTCTGATTAATTACTGCTTTGTCCCTAAGAACAATACTGCATTCTGGCGGCTACTATTTTCAGCTACAGCGTAAAGTGTTTTGGCGCCAGCATCATAATAAACAACACCTTTAACTTCCTGGCCAGCCATGTAACATGGTGAGTAACCGAAAGCCAAATTAATATTATAGTAGGGTGTATTTTCCTCAGCTGTAACTTTTCCCGTAAAGGTGCAACCGCTTTGCCCTCTACCTAAAACAACACCAGTATTTGAAATTGTTAAATTAGCATTCTCAGCACCTTGCACTATTGCGGAGTCACCACTATAAGAACCTGAAATAGTTGCAAGACTAGCCACCGCTTTATTCATGGTTGCATCGTAAACTGTATCAAATGTAGCTTGATTTGATGGTGTATAAGCAATACTACCACTTAAGCTTTTTTTAGTGTCCACAGTGCCATTAAGTGTAGTGTCATAAACACTTGACCCACCAAAATAAAAATCTTTCCCGTTTGAGCTGCTGACATTATTGCCACTAACCTTCAAGTTGCCTGCAATAAAACCAGTTACACCATTTTTGTATGGAGGAGAGTATAAGAACCAAAATTTATTATTTTTATCCACCAAACCAATAGCAGACTGGCCTTGATTTGTACTTCCTGTGTATATCCCCATCACCTCAGCA
Organism: Acinetobacter sp. CFCC 11171; assembly: GCF_003268405.1. NCBI lineage: Bacteria > Pseudomonadati > Pseudomonadota > Gammaproteobacteria > Moraxellales > Moraxellaceae > Acinetobacter > Acinetobacter sp. CFCC 11171. The sequence continues at coordinate 24,419 of NZ_LQXP01000009.1, forward strand.
TTTACTACAGCACCATTGCCACTCCCCTCATTAGTGTACTCATCACCGCCACCACCACCACAAGCGCTTAATGTGAGTACTAACAGTCCCAAACCCAACACTTTTTTCATGATTATTCCAAGTTATTATAAAGTCATACAAACTTTAACCAACTCAAGTATATAAATCAATCAAGGCAACCTTAGCCACCCTGAGGAAAGTTCTGCAGATCTGCAAACAAATCATCTTCATCATCGTTTTGCAAACCATCTGAACCGGTACTGTCTTCAATCCCCATAAACGCTTCAAGGATTCGGCATAATCGCTGAATACCAACATGGCTGGGAGGACACTGCTTATGATACACATTCAATGCCTTGACCCTTGGGAAATCCAATTCATTACGCACGTAGTCGTAATCCTTACCCAAAGTCAGCACCAAATGCGTGTACAGCTCCTCCCAGTCTATTCCCCCGATTCACCTTCTTGAGGTTCATCACCTGTATAAACCAGGCCTGATGCACCCATGACCGTTTCAAATACGTCATTGACGTGACCAACATCGAGTAGCTCATCAGCCACGTATTCACGTGTAATGTCAGGGTAATTGCGCTTTAAGGATTTAAAAGCAACATCTACCACCAAAGCGAAATCGCTTGGATCGAAGCTTTTCAGCTTTGGCATCAATTGTTCAGCAGCACCCAAGGACAACGGCGCAAAAATCCAAATCTGGCCATTAATTTTAAGTGGGTTACCACGTGGGTTTTCGACCTGGTTAAATTGCATTTGGTATTACTCCGAAGTAGTCCATTTAAAGACGCGGTTTAAGTCGTCAGCCATTGGCTGGAATTCAAATTCAGGTAGATCGTAATCATCCTGTTTTGAGCTAAATGCCAATTTGTTGCTGACACAGCGGAAGAATTCCATATTCAGGAATTTACCTTTGTAGTCACGCATCAGATCAACGCTGAATTCAGGCGTATAACCCATATCTAAGTTGCTCACGATACCGGACTTAGCGCCTGCCACTGTTGCTGAGTATTTGAAGCTGATAAATACTGTTTTACCGACATCAGCTGTTGCAAAGGTATAAACACCTGCTTCAGACACACTGTACTGACCTGCAACTGGTGCACTCGCTACACGCTTTAATGGAATCGCTTTTGCATCAGTCACGCCTAAATCTTTCACGAATGTGCCGCTGTTCGGAACGACTGGTGTTACTGAGGCTGCAACGACTTCACCATTGATGGTTTGTGCGACTGCAGTAATACCACCCTCAGTGACCACGCCACCAAAGAAAATAGAATTCAGCAATGCGCCGTTGATGCGACCCATGGTTGCTTTACACTTAATCGAACCTTTACCGCGTGCGGCATCCACGGCGAACTGACCACGGCCATAGAGTTCTTTTAAGTCATAGCTGATATCAACTGACGTTGACTGCAGTACGCCCACTTCAACGGGTGTGCCATTGGTGATTGGATTACCGTGCACATCCTGTAATAGTGTGGCAAAGATTTTACCGGCACCAAATAAATATTGAGCCATATCGACCTCTTAAAAATGAGAAAACCGCCGTATTGGCGGTCATGGAATTTATGAATTGCTTTAGGTAGTGGTGAGGATCCGAATCGGAATAATGGCAATCCCCTGGTCATCGAGCATGTTTTCAACTGCTTCAAAAACTTCGATCGTACCCTCAATCCAGCAATGCTCGACCAATCCCCCTAAGGTTTGGTATTCGCAAATATCAGGATGATCTGGTACAAGCTTGGCACGCACTTGATCAATCATCTGATTCAACTGTACCGACGGCGGTATGGATGGATCTGATTCATGAATGTAGACATAAACTTCCGCTTCAAGCTCAACCTTGGCATCCAAGCCTTTCACCGGCGCTTCGGTTTGATTGCCTTGCGTCACAAATAAAGCTGGACGCTCTTCAGGTGCAACATGATTGAAATGCTTTAAACGGCGACTTGTGGTTTTAATCCCCTCGATGCCTGACAAGCGATTAAACAATGCCTGGTAAATGGCTTCACTATTCACTGCTTAATCCCCTTACAATTGCAGCATCAATATTCTTCGGCACAATCTTCGCCACTTCATCCAATGAATCACGCATAAAACGGCGCTCTTTCATATCCACTTTACGTGAATGGGCTTTAATCATGATTTGACGTGGTGTGATCGGCTGACCAAAGACTTTCTTGATCATCCGAAGATGCGCCTTAATGGCCATCGCACCTTTAAGCCCAAATTCATGCGCAAAGGCATACGGTACCAAAGCACCACCTGCACCGACTGTGCCCTCGATCCAGTCCTTATCCTCTTCCACTTTAGATGAAACGGATCCTCTTAAACGCCCAGACTGCACATTCAAACGCTGACCTGTCAGCATGTCTTCTTGAATGGTGCGCTGAAGTTTAAGTGTGAGTGCATTTACCGTGCGCCGTATTTCAGCACGTACACGTTCATTGACCTCGTTAAAATCAACATCAGCATCAACACGGTAATCACTCATACATCACCTACTTTGCAGCAGCAATTTCCTTTTTAGGTTCTGCTTTGGTTTCAGGTACCGCACGTTTAAAACCATGTGGTGCCAAGATGTGTGCAATGTCGGTATCCGACTCGATCACACCTTTTTCAACCTTGTACGTGGTGCCTGCAATTTCAAGCGAAGTCGCTTTGAAATTTTCAGGCGCTTGATACTTAAATGACATGCCTTGCTCCTAAACAACGAAAGCACCAACACCCAAACGATTGGGATTGGTACCATCATTACCGATTGGAATTGAATTTTTTAATGCCAGGTAACGCTGGCCATAAATGCTTTGGTTATAAAACGCATCGGTACCCGAACGTGAAAAGCTCACGCTCTGACCTGCAATGGTCATACTCGAGGCATCTGAAAAGCTGTTACCTGACTTTGATTTGAGTGCAACCTTGAGAATGTGTGCTGCATATAGACCCACAGCACGTTCTTTCAGATCACCAAATTCAAGTGACTTCACTACGAGATCCGCTTCCTCTAATGCGTCTGCAATTTCTGCATCGGGTAGATTCATCAGCGCCGTGTCGTACTTAAACTTCAACTTAAAAGCTTGTGGGTCCATAGCTCACCTTATTCGGTAGCTTGAGCAAGTTTTTCTTGCAGCTGCTCAAGGGTTTCATCTTCAGCAAAGGTTATTTCAAGATCAGTCAGTGCTTTACGCACGTCATCAATCGTGAGCTCAGCAGGTTTAGATTCATCCTTGCCTTTACCTTCATCAGTTTTACCTGATTGAGCGCCTTTACCACGACCTGAAGCAGGTTTTGAATCACCAACTTCTGCAATTTCTTCAATGCTTAGCTCAGCAGCATCAATCAAATGCTTAGCAAACTTATTCTTTTGAAGTGCTTTGTGGTGATTGGCTTCAACTACTACGGCGATACCTTTAGGTAAAGTCACCAGGCCTGCAAAAACAAAAGCGGCATTAGAGCCGCTGTATGTGTATGAATATTTAGCCATGAGATTTTAATCCTTATGCATGGTCAAGGTAACGAAGTGAATCAACACGCTTCAGCCAAACACCTTGGTATTTGTAGTGGCCTGGCACAAGTACATCCAGTCCTTTCGGTTGCGCCGTCAGGAACTCAACGCTGTTGCCTTTGAATTGAATACATGATGGATCACGGCGATAGATGATCGAACGGTCAGCACCAGCGGTACCTTTACCATTGCCACGACCAGAACCACGAATAGTTAATGTTTTGCCTTGAGTGGTGAAGATGTTGTTTTCTTCAATGTACTTCAGGAATGTTTTACCGCCTGAGTTTGGTACCACACGTGTTGAAAGGTGTGTGTACTGCGCTGATGCCATTAGGTAGGTATCAGGCTCAATGGATGCATCACCATCAAACAGGTCTGCCGAGCTTGCCAGCGAGTTATTGAAGTCGGATAAAACCTCTTCAATAGTCGCCGTAGACCAATCGTGCTGACCTGTCACGATGGTCACGCCTGTTTGGTTCAAGAAGCCATTCACCTGCTCAAGCTGTCCGCTGGCATTCGCTTTGGTGTAACCGTACCAAGCGACATTAGACATGTGCTTTTCAGCCGCCAAGTTTGCAGCCTGAACTTTATCCGCTTCAAGCGTAAGGTTCATTTGCTGTGCAGTCGCCAATTCAACCACTGAATATTGATAACCAATCACACCGACTCGTACTGGCAAGCTCACAGTGTCGTATTCAACTTCTGCAAGCGGAATATCATCACCGGTACCAGCGTAGTCTTCACCAATACCTACGCCTTTTTTACGAGAGAGAATTTCACCACCACCATAAACCGCATTGACGTTGGTTACTGGGATGAACTTGGCATAGTCAAGGACCTGCGCCAGCTGTGGTGTAATTTCGTTTTGTTCTTCGATCTTAACGAAGAGCTGTGCCAATGCATCCATGTTGAACGCATCGCCAACCTGTGCCTGAATGGCATGTGAAATCGGCGTTAAACGCGCTTTCATTTTTGCTAATTTGCTCATGTTTAATTAAGCTCCACGAAGATTAAGAAGGGCTAAACCATCGGCACCAGTCACGGTTTCCCATGCTGCACCTGGTAATTCTGTTCCATCAGTTGCTGAGCTCGACAATGAACCCAACGGCGCTACAGTGGTACCGTTTGCTGTTTTTACATAAACCGCTGCAGTAATGTCTGTAATCGGTGCTGTAGGTTTAACCCAAATTGCACCTTCAAACATGATCGGCACCATATCAGCCGCTTTATAAGCTTCTTTGCCAGCCGCCGTTTTGCCTGATTTACCAACGCCGTGGCGTACCACAACACCAAAACGTGTAGGTGTAGCACCTGCCACAGCCGTTACAGATTTACCATCGGTCGTGCGGACAACCACATCGCCGTCATTGACTAAAGTCAGACCTGAAAGCGGTAATGACAGTACAACTTCTTTGGCAGTTAAACGGCCACGCTGACCGACTACCGCATTTAATTGCTGAACCATGATTCAAGTTCCCCTTAAATTGTTTTGTATGCAGCAGACTTGTCATAACCCTTATTTTCATTCGGGTCTTGATAGTTGTTTTGCTGTTGTTGCTGTTTATGCAAAGCATCACCGACGGCGTTGCCTGGTGTGGTCGTTTTGACCGCTGACAAAGCACGGAATACCGTGTCGACTTGATCAGGCTTAGCATCACCCACGGCGACACCACCAAGGACAGCAGTGACTAATGCATCACCAGCTTTAGCCGCGATCACATCACGCTTGATCTGCTCACATGAACAGCCTTCCGTTTTGATACCGGGTACCAATGCAACGGCGTCCGCAACCACTGACGCACGTTCAGCCACAACCTGATCAAGTTTTTCAGGTGTGATTTGGTTTTTTTCAAGATCACCGACTTTTTGCTTCAGTTCGGCATTTTCAGTCTGCAAGGTATCAACTACTGCTTGTACAGCTGGTAATTCATCACCGATGGCAAATTGCTTGTCACCGACTTTGAGTTTTGCCGCTTTTAAGTTTTCAAGCTGGTCTTGCTGGATTTTCAAGGCATCCGCTAAAGGCTTGTTATCGCCAATGTCAAAGCGAATACCATTTACAACTACTTCCATTGTTTTTCCCTCTTGTGGGTTTGGGTTTTGGTCACCGACGCGACAATCACCGCCACAGCGACCGTATTTCACCAGCGCCACGTGATTGCCTTTAAAATTGATAAATCTGGCTTGATACGGCGTACCATCTGGTGCCGTACCTTGTTCAAGGACAAGATCAGCCGCATAGCCCAATGAGATCTCTACACGCTCATTGTTTTGAATGGCATTAATACTGTTCTGATCTTTGATGATCAGATCACCCAGCATGAACTCACCTTCCTGGCGTACGTTTTCGCATTCGCCAATGTGGTATTCCTTCCAGTTGGAAGCATTGATTTCATTCTTAGGTGGGTGGTAGTCCGTTGCGTCTACGCCGTCGAATCCTTTCAGCACTTCAGGCTTAAATAGATCCTCAGCTGCCACATAGACGTTGATGACCTGATCCGCTGAATAGCCTTCTAAATTGGGAAATTCATAAGCGTAGTACTGACGGACTTGAGGTGCTTTGGCCAAACGTACGTTGACGCATTTCAGATACCCTTCTTGAGTAAATGAGCGTGTACTTTCGCTTGGTGCAAAGTCACCAATTTTGAGTTGGTAAATGAGTTTCATGAGTTAATGACTCAGCTTTTGTAAGATTCCGCATAAAAGAAGTGCACAAGCTACGATTGCCGCCATGTGTAAAAAGCGCCAACCAAACACCCCTGAGTCATTATTTGGCTCAGATGCTCCAATTTTTTCCAATGGTGGAGGTGGCACAAATTCAGGTTTAGGCTCAGGCTGTTTTACTGAATTTTGGGCATTAAAAAGAGCCCATCGGCCCTTAAGTTTTCTGCTGATTCAACACTCTGTAAGTGCTGGAATGATTCATCAAATCCCAAGGCTTCATGCTCCACATAGCCACCACGTCCACGCCGTTTTGAATAAAGTGGTTTGCGTAATAGATCTGCTTCCATGTTGCTACTGAAATCAGGATAAATTTGGCAGTCTGGGTAACCGCTTTGCATGACGTCCCAATCAGTTACTTGAACACGTCGCTTTTCCAAGGTTTGTTTGATTTGACCTCGAGCCTTAGCTAAAGCTGCTTTGCCTTCATCTGTTGCAAGATATTCAGCCATATAATTCAGCGAATCATTCAACTGAGCACACCACTGACCTAAAGCCTTGCCAGCACGTTCCAGCGCATCTTTCCATGCTTCAGGATCGATGATGACTGAGTAATCCCCTTGTGGATGCGCCGTATCAAATCCTACGTGCGCATAACCTTTGTTTTTGTTTTGAGCTTCCAAACGGCGATAAAAACGCGCCTTGGAAAATTTCTTTTTACGCATGACATCACCTTTCTGTGGGCAATAAAAAACCCACCGAAGTGGGTCAATAATCAGCATTATTCAAGGCTTAAGATACACTCGGATTGAGTGACCACCTCGAGCAGCATTATAACTATGTTCAACATCACGCACGGTACCTGAAACTTCGTCGCCGTGTTCAGTTGTACCGGTAAATATTTCACCAATTCGAGGTACAACGTCCAAATCCGCATCTATTGCTAAATGATCATGATTAATAATTTCAACTTGCATAAGAAAATTCCTATCTAATGAGAATCAACTTTATGAAAGTTATAAAATTTAATCAATCAGGATATCCTCATAATTCGGCAACGCTGTGCATCGGCATTTGATCTTCTGACCAGGATGCCCACCCTTAGGCGGTGTATCCCATCGAAAGGTTTTGCCATGATGGCTGGCACATAACGGACGCACACGATCATCGTTGGAATCTTGCCAATCGTATGTTTCCACACCCATGGATTCCTGACGCTTCTTATTGATAGCGCCGTTGATCTTGCCCATCTGATCAGAAGCAATTAAGCGTGCCCGAAAGTCCGTACTATGACCGAGCTTTTTAATTTCCTGCGCCAATGCCTCATTGGTCTGCCCTGTCTGCAAGGCATTCATCACTAAGGCTTCAAGCTTATCAGTGTATTGACTTGGGATAGACTTAATCAGTGAAACGTTTGCAGCAATCTGATTATCGATCTCATCCTGAATATCAGCACCACGGAAAAACGGCGTAAGGTCCACACCAAGGATGGTCTTGGTATGGCTTGCAATCTGCTTATCCACTTCTTTACTGGTATCCATGACCACCTTAGTGGCCAAAGATACCGACACTTCCATGGTGTACTTCACCATCTTTTCACGTAACGCCGTGAATATATCCGTCACCCAGCTATCGCCAATGTTTTGGCCAACGGTAGGTAAAACCAAATCCTTGGTTTGTTGCTGGCAATATTTGGAGATTTCCAAAAGCTGACGTGTATAAAACAGCTCAACACGGCGATTGACCTTGACTGCTTTAGGCTTAGCCTTGCGACCTTTCTTGCGTTTCTTGATCTGCTGAAGCTGAGGCTTAAGGATCTGTATGATCGTCGTCATTGGCTGTCACCATGGTTTCCAGCAATTTGATGTGATCTTCACTAATCACAGAGTAAACGCCGTCGATATTCAGCTGACGTGCGATCTGAGGCTCAGTGATGATGCCCATATTGAGATACTTTTCATCACGCTCAGCATTGGCTTTTTCCACTTCCGCACGGACTTTCGCATCCAATTGCCAGAGCGGATTGAATACCACATCCAGGCCTGGTATCTGTCGTCCAAATGTAGATTGACAGATCACTGCGAGGAACTTCATCAAGATCGGCTTGACGTGCCATTCTTGTTTAGTGGCGATCGTATCGTAATAGTTCCGTGTGTCATATTCACCCGTGGCATTCATACCTGCAGGAGACTGCATAAACAGCATCGTATAAGGAATCTCTGCGGCACCCGCCGTCTGGACTGAGAATTCACGCATCATGTCAGGCAAGCCAGCGAAGTTATACATCTTAGAATTGTACTTTTCCTCAGCATCCAACACGATCATGCCGTTTAAGCTTTTCATCAAGCCCACAGACATGAAACGTTCCATGACGCCTTTCATATCCTCTTTGATCTTATCAACCAAATTAGGCGTTTGAATGACGTCAATCTTCGATTCATGAATCAAACTTGCTGAGCCTTTCTTCACACTGGCATGGTCGAGCAGATCCTCATAGACTTCTTGCAAAATGCTCTGAGGTTCTTCATTAACCACATCGGCATGAGCAATACGAATTAAGCGAGTATGGTGAATGCGCTTTTTCGCTTCATTCCCCATTTTCATTTCATAAAATTCAGGCTGTTTTAGCAATCCACAGCATGCCGACGGCGGTAAATAACTGTTTTTATCCGCCGTGATGTATTTCTTTTTCACGACTGTGAAGAATTCCAAACGACCTTGGCCAAGTTTAGAAATATCTAAAGGTTGATCTAAGGCAGCACCATCAGCCGTGCCAAGCAGAATATACACAACGCCATAGAGGCGAGAAAGAATCAAGCCTGATAAAAGCACATGCTCTAAGTGAAACGCCTTACACGCCTCCTCAAGCCGTTTTAAATCATCACCTTGAATGCCTTCATAGAACCATCCAGCACGAAGCATGTCCGATGCAGGACGATTTACAATACGGCGTGCAAGCCAGTTTTGGTACACAGCTTCAAGCTGCTCATCGTCAATGTCTTTACGGACGAACTTACCACCTGTGGCTTTGTCACGCTCGGTACCAATATTAGATACCAGGTTTGTATATGCACCAGCATCACCAATGGCGTTGATTGCTTTTTTGACAGCATCAGCGACCATGGTTTTAAGCTTGCCGTCTGCATTGTTTTTATCTTTAGCCATAAATACCTCTAATCAAATACAGTCGGCTTTTTCGCAAGTGAGTCATTAATCGCATCGATGGTAGGATCCCATTGGTCATCATGCTCATGTGACATGCTGGCAGTAAGCCCCTCGATCTCTTCCACATAGTTCAATAACCACGGTGCACTTACAGGCAACATGACACGACCATCTTCAACGTAGAACACCACGTCCATGGTACGCGTCAGTTTGTCCGTATCACGCTGAATCGCTTTGATTGGTAATGTGGTATCACGCGAAATGTTTTGGATCAGCATCGTGCCTGATGCCTTGTCCTCGATGGCCATGTATCGAAGCTTGCCGATCTTGGTATTGCTTTCCTTGTGCTTATTGATGAAAGCCTTAGCTTCCTTAATCAGCTCAGGTGCTTCCCATTTTCCACGGCGCACGTCGATGATATACAGGCGATTGTCATGCCCAAGACCTGCACATAAGAACACTGAATAGTCGTTATGCTCTTTAGTCTTTTGCGCCGTATCTGCCCAGATCGCACGCCATTTGAGTGGAGGCAATTCGAGATAGCGACCGAACCATTCAGCCTTAACAAGATCACCACCGAGCTTTTTAGGTTCTTGCTGGTACTGACTGCTGAACGTATAACGAGACACCGTAGCGCCGTCTTTGTCCTCACCGCCTTTCTCTAACTGCAGTAATGACTGTAACGATTCTTTCAGTGGCCAATAGCTTTGGCGTCCTTTCTCGTCACGCTCCACATCACGTGGCACTTTCTTACGAATATGCTCAGGCAATGAGTTGATATAGTCATCATCAATCAGTGCCGGTATCGAGATCTGATGCCATTTCCCCGGCACGTTACCAGTCATCACAAAGTTAGTCGGATCCTCAACGTGTAAACGCTGCATGATCAGAATAATCGGTGTAGATGATTTAGCTTTACGTGAGTTGACCGTGTTCAGAATCTTACGGTTTGCCTTGTTACGCGCCGTCTTACTGAATGCATCTTCAGGCTTGAGCGGATCGTCCAGAATAATCGCACCGGTAAATCCAGCATCTGCTAAAGTACCTGCACGGCGACCCGTAACCTGACCACCCATCGAGGCGCTATACACGTGCCCCGCTTCATAGCCATCTACAGTGGTTTTCCAACTTGCCTTAGCATCCGTACTGGTCGAGATCTTTACAGGCCATAAGCCCTGAAAATCGACCGATTTCACGATGTTTCGCGCCGTGGATGACACATCCTCTACAAGTGACTGCGAGAATGATAAATATAAGAATCGTGAACGCTGATTACGTGCGATACCGCGTGCAATCAGATTGGTCAGTAATTCAGTCTTACCCGAACCAGGTGGGACGTTAATGACTAAGTTTTCAATGCGACCAGCAATGACTTCATCAATCGCCCAAGCGATATATTCATGGTGCCAATTGACCGAAAACTTAAAGCCCATTCTTGGCATGAAAAAACGGCGTGTGAAAAACAAATGTTCACGTTCACATTTCTCACGTTCGATCTTTATCTCAAGCGGTCTAGTATTTACTTTCGAGTTCATCTAACACCTGCTTCACTAATTCAGGGCTAGCATCCACGTAGGTAACATTTTCGCTTTGTAATGGTCCACCACCTGCGCCAGTCAATTCTGTTTTATTGGTGTACTTGCCACCGACATCTTCAGCCACCTGTTTAAGAATGGTCAGCTGCAAAATCGGATTGCGTTTGTTCTGTGGGTTATTCAGCAAATTCTCATAATGTCGTAAGCGCACGGCGAGATTTGCCAAGGGCATTTCATCTGTGTTTTTACGGAACTGCTCCCGGGTTGTATAAAACTCGTCAGCTAATGCTTTACTGAGGTTTTGCCCTGTCCGTTTGGTCGGGTCGTATGCCTCACACTGCTGACGTGAAATAGTGATGCCAAACTCTTGTTGGACAAGCTCAACGGTTTCAGTAGGTGTATTCCACTGCGCTAAGCTACGCACGATAAAGAGTTTGTGCTTTTGATTTAGCGTTGCCATTGCTCTTTATCCGTCCAACTTCGTCCAACTTAATGGACAAAAAAATTTAAACAACCTTCAGAAAGCAAGTACCGCACGCATGGTAAATATCGGCTCTTGAAATTTCAGGTCGCTGTTTCGCTGCATCAATCATGGTTTGAACTTCTTCGCTTGCACCATAACGGCGTACCACACCAGTGAATTCCTCCACGTCATGCCCTTTGATCTCAAGCTTTGGTAAACCTGTTTCACGGTTAAATTGTGGGATACCCCATTCATCCCGCTTATGTGCAATGTGGTAAAGCTCATGCTCAACCAGTGCACAAAAGGCAATATCATTCGCCACTTGGGCAAATTTGGCATCAACGGTAATGAGATATTCAGGAACTTGACCAAACCATTGCTCAAATTGTTCCTCTTGGCGTGCTTTCTTCCATCCACCCACATTGATCATGACTTTCTCAGCTTGACCAACGACAAAGCGCCCCTGTTTGATAAATCCGCCGTTTGCCCACATCACGGCGATCTGTGGCCAGTAAAATGAGTCCAGGTGAATATGATCAGGGTTAAATACTTCAGAATGTTCATTTAGAAATACAGCTTTAATCCATGCCCACAGTTCTGGTGCTGGGATAAAGTTAGGCGTATCTAAATCGAATATTTCTTTTGGTGGGTATGGTCGAACTGGTATGGCTTGTCCGACTTCATTGCTCATTGCAGTACGTTCCGTAAGTTTCGGATGCGCTCCTTAAGCTCAATCATGATTTCATCAATCGCAATCATTTGATGACGCTTAAGACCTGAACGGCTGAGGTTTTGATATTTCGCCAGCTCCGCACAACAGAACTGTAAATCTTGTTTAGCTTGCACACGATCTGTCATAGGAACCTCTACGGCGCTAATCAATTGAATATGTAAAAAAGAAAAGCCACATACACTCGTTCACATGTATGTGGCTCTGCTGCATAACAGCCAAGGCGCTCCCCCATGGAACGCGGGTCCTACTTTTTCTTTTCACAGTCACGACATTCAATTTCATACGTGTATTCGTATGTGTGAATGCCGAATAAGCATTTTAATAATTTCAGCATGTCGTTGGCTCCAACTTCCATTCTCATTGTGATGTGAGCCATCCTAGTGCATTGGAGACACACAACTCACATCACGATGAAAACGAAGGCCCTTATCGCGGGCTAGACGCTACTCACTAAATCCACACATACCCAAGTGAGCTATGGATTGTGCTATTTAGATTTCGATTCAGTCATTATTTGGGGAGTCACCCCATTTCTTAAGGTTTTACTCTGAGGCTCACTCAGTGCGTGACGAAATAACACTGGATTCAAACCACTTATACGGCTGGTTTCTGCATCACACCGTTTGTGCTTTTAGCTGAGAGAATTTACTCACAGCGTCACAAATCCAAGTTACCAATCGGCTGACGTTATTTCATAAGATCACCAATGATTCAGGTTTATAGGAAATTTCAGGCAATAAAAAAGCCCACCATTTGGCGAGCTTTTAAATTAACTTAGTGCATCAACGTACACTTCGGTCACTATATCACAAATATGCCATACCCCGTGCGCACATTCAAGCTGATTTTTCAGCCTTTTTTTCGAATATATCAATCTTGAATCGAGGATAACGAGACTTGATAAATGCCAATCCGCATTTAATATCCTGGCGTATTTGCAGAACCGATGTGTCATTGCTTTCAGCGATATCACGTAATGAATTGCCCATCACGTAATGTGACCAAAGTGCAGATACCCACTCCTGTACAATTTCATCATTGATGGCTTGGATATCTAAGATCAATTTATGAATCGCACGTGCTTCATTATTGTCGATCTGACAGCATGTGCCACGGCGTTGTACACATAATCGATCTTTAAGTTTTTCATCGTTCATATACATCGCAAGCAATTTATCACGCTGTTCTTGAGTAATGCGTTTGGTCGGCATAGTCTTCACGACCATTACCATTGTTTCACTGTCTCCATTCATCCATGCCCCAAACTGGCGTAACCAGTCTTCAAAGCTAAACTTAGCCCAATTTGTTGATTGCATAATTGTCAGCGCTGCATTCATCCTAAATCCCCTACCATCTTCTCAATTTGTTCAATCGCTGAACCTGATTTCACTTGCTCTGTACTAAAACGTATTACCTGGTAACCCATCATCGTTGCTGAGTTATATTTTTCCATGTCCCCGATATACCCCTTGCCTCTGGTATGGCGTCCACCACTCCATATACCGCCTTCGACCTCAATCAATATTTTCTTGCCGATTAGGTGAAAATCAGCTTTCCATTTGCGTTTGGGATGGAACCTAAATTCCTGCTCAAACTGAATTTTCACCGCACGCAATTGCATGGCCAAAGTGGACTCACCTACACTTTCACGTGCTGCTTTAACCGTGGGACGCTTACACCCCTTTTTCGGTTTTTCGATTCCTAACATCTTGTGGTATTCAGCCAATGAGTAACTTGTCATAAGGTACTAAATCGCCCTTTCTAACATCGCTATACAGGAACGGTAGGCAAATACACGTTCTTGATTATTGTTCTGTACAGCATCACTCATTGCCAATTTCAGGCTTGAAAGCAAATGCAGATGTGAGCTATTCAGCTTTGACCATTTGCATTTATATTCCTCAAGCTCCTTTTCAACCATTTCCAAACGCTCAACCGCTTCGGCATGACTCAATTTATTGAAGCATTCACCGTCGTATTGGCATCGACCAGCTTCTGGGCAATCTTGTGCAGCGTTCTGACATCGAATTATGGCTGCAGCATAGATTTCAGGATCCTTACTGCGAAGGTCTCTTTGACAAGGAATACGTTTAGGCATGTTCACCCCGACGATACGTTTCAAAGAAAAACGTCACTGGCTGTTGTTTAATTTCAAGCAAACCAAAACGCATTAAGTGCCGAGCATGATTGCTATCACGTAAAAGCTGTACATCACGATAATGTGTTAAGACAGATCGCCAGTGGTCAATTGTCATTGATGATTTATTTGTATTACACGGCACACAAGCAGGGTTCATGTTTTCAATAGTGTCTAAATCTGGTCGCGTCATTTCACCTGAAATTAACTTGCCACCACCTACATGAATCAAATCACGTTTCACTGCTTCAATATGATCTGCATGCCACTTATCACTCAGTTCACAACCACAGTAAGCGCAATGACCGCCGTATTTTTGCTTTAAGGCTTCACGTTGTTTTTTGCTTATAGGCATGGTGCACCTCGACGCTCAGCATCAATGATCACTTGTGGTGTCGAGGTGTCCTCACCAAGCAATTCCATGCTGTCATGGACCACTTGATTTAAGCGTGAATGAAGATCAATACACACCTTTGACAATTCCACTCTACGTTTGCGATGTTCGTTTTTAAGATACAAAGCATCATCACGTTCTTTTTTCATTGCGATGTAGCACTGTTCCATAGCATTCAAACGATCATTCAGTTGATCAACTTCATTCTGACGATGCTGCCATGCTGTAGCAGCTCCCCGAGCCCATTCGTTACTTTTGCCACAAAACGGCGCTATAAAATCTTCAAATTTATTCGTCATTTTTATTCACCAATTTGATGGTAAAAATTTGTTTTGTTTTATCAGTCGGTGTAAAGCCTGATGGTGTCGCATCATCACGGATGACATACCCAGCTCTTTCCAACTGATCTAAGTAGCGTTGTGCGGTACGACGTGTTTTTCCAATCCATCCTAAAACATCAGTAGCACTTGTTTTTCCACGTTTAGCCATCATTTGACGCAATACCAGTAGCATCTGCTCACCTTGAGCCACCGCATGTTGTGATCGGCACCAGTCCATCGTTTGGAAGTCATGCTCTACTTTTTGCTGTGCCATATCCTTTCCCCATCAACGGATCCAAAACCACAGATCAAGCATGCAACGTCATAACCGTGTTCACATACTTCAGCTGGAATCACTTCAACATCACTTGGTGAGCACATAAATGGCGTACCGTCATCTAGTCGACCAAATACACGACCATCTTCAAGACGATCTATAACGCCGTGGCCAGTGAAGCGATTGCCTGAAAACTCAGTACGTGATTCAGAAACAAAATCCACTTTTACGCTATTTCCTACTTGCATCATTTAGCCCTCAAACTGTCTGCGAATTTCAATCGGTACTTTCACGCCATCGACGGCGCACTTGTGCAAATACGCTTGAGGGTTATCGAAAGGATCTGGCCAATACGTTTCAACTGGTTGTTGTTTCGGTGTAGCTTTCAACTTTTGTGGCTGTGGTACCGCACGATTTTTCACATTCAGCTTTTTCTTTAGTTCTTCAAGGTGCTTTTGTGCTTCTTCGTTTGTAGCTGGTCGATACTCTTCAGCTTCGTTATTCCAGGTCAACGTTTTTGGCTCTTGGTACCATTCCTGAACACGGCCTTTGATTTGTGCTTCCATCACGTAAGCTTCGTATAAGCGAATAAATTCATCTTTGGCGCGGTACATTTCGCCGTCGTTGATGTAATGGCGAACCTGATCCAAAGCAAACTTGGCGAGTTTAGTGATTTCACGGTACTGAAATGTGCCATCAGGTAATTCAGTTGGTTGGTGCTTCATGATCTTGGTGTAATCACATGCCTTGATCCAAGCCTTTTGAGCATTCCACCAATCTTCGCCAATACACATGGTTCGGAAGTCAGCAAAGCTAGGCATGAACTTATTGCCGCTGGTACTCAACAAGAGCAAACCACGTTGAAACTGCTCTGATGTCACACCGATCATGGCTTTTGCAACACGCTCTTCTACAACTTGCATTGGGATTGAGTTCTTACCGTCTGCTGGGAAGTTTTTATTAAACTGTGATGCGTAGAGTGTTCGTAAGGTTGCAATCAACTCATGCACGTCGTCACGACAAACCAAGTGATTCATCTCAATATCCTCCCACCAAAGCGTAATCATCGGGTGTTACGTCGATAATGCTCGATCCACCTTTTTGATCAAATGACTGAGCGAAATAACTCGGCTCCTGAATTCCAGTCTGGTCTTGCTGCAAATTCTGCTGTTTTGGAGGGAAAACGCCTTGATAGTTTCCAATGATTGAGTTTTCCAAGGATTGGTCTGCCAAAGATCCGTATGACTCGAGTTTTTTCAAAATGAGTTTTACAGCGTTTTCAGTGAGTGGTTTTTTAGACGCTGTTCTCATATCCACAAATTGATTCCATAAATCCTGATTTACCAATCTTGGTAATTCACATGATTTCGGGTCATATGTTTTTTGAGTTTCAACTTTTGGTTTTTTAGTCGAAGGTTGTTCTGAAACACGGATTCTTTTTTTATTTATTTTTTTATTTTGATTAGTGTCTTTTGATAGTGTTTTTTGTGTGTAAAAATTTTTTACTAGGAATGGTAAAAATTCTTTACTAGCGGGGTAAAATTTTTTTACTAGCAGTGGTAAAGAATCTTTACTAGCAATGGCTGCTTTTTCACCTAGTAAATTTTTTTTACTAGGGAATTTCACAGTCCAACCAACACTTGTTTCGTCACCAAGTTTGAAGGTATTTCCATAAATCGTGCTCGGCATTTCTACCAACAAACCAACCTGAATTAACTCGTTTTTTGCTTTGATGACTGTTGGACGGCTCTTACCCGTAATTTCCTCTAACTGGCTTAGTGATATCGAATCCATCACTTTGTTCCATCCGCGTGTTTTACGGCACACCACAAGATAAATCTTGCATGCAGCGTCCGAGATTTGGTTCAGCACTTCGTCCACAAATGCGTTTGGCACTTGAAAGCTATTGGGCGTAAATTGGCTCATTTTGAGTTCACCCCTTCATTAATCTGTATAAAACGTCCAAACATCAAAATCATTTCTGAACGCAGTAAGCTTGAGATAATTTCACCGGCATACCAGGCCGAGATCCGATGTTCATTGGTTAGCATTTCGATAAACTCATCACGTGTGACTGCAGCATTGGCTTCATCACGATTGATCTTGCGTAAGTTGGCCTTTCGGATATCCAATAAACCATTGAGCGTGCGTAGTGCTGGGTCATACCAACTCTGAACGCCCTGCAGGTGTTTATGCTCAGGTTGCTTTTTAATTGCCTTGTTGGTGATCATGGAACCACCGCAAGCGCTTGTTCAGCAGCAGTCAAACGACGTTTAGCCAAGACTTCAGCAACCGTTGCCGGACGCACTAAATGGCTCAGCGCAAAGTTGTGATTTCCATCCAGTAGTACGCCATCACCTTGGACTTTATGTACGGTCATTAGATGGCCTGGTTTGATTGGGTCTGTGAAGACCACGACGTCGCCATTAAGAAACCCTTCGTTTGCCATGTCATTGTTTTGTGGTATATTTGGTTTCATATTCATTGGTTCCATGATTAATGAATCTAAAAGCCTGAGTTCTGACCTCAGGCTTTTTCTATTTCTAAATTTGATGTGTATTTTTTCATTTGCTTAAGCGCAGCCTGATCTACTGCTGCAATCAATTCTGTTAAGCCCTGCGTTAACTGGTGAATTTCTTCATATTCCGCAGGTGTAATAACGCCATCCTCATAAGCCTCATACACAACATGGTTTGCTTTGCCGCTTTTAATGTTGTGTTGCATCATTGCCTCAAAAATTGATAACTCATGATGTTTGCTTGAATCACAACCGACTGGTACAAGCGCATAACCCAACTGATGTGCCCATACGCGTAAAATTTCAGGATTTTGCGTATACATCATGATGGTCTCGAGCTTTTTTAAACTCGGTAAATGGTTTGGCATGCCTACGTTTCCGTAGTTGCAAATCGTGTTATGTGAATCACCAGTAACTTGAGCGATTTCTTTTGGTGAAATCCCCTTGGTCTGATTAATCATTTTAAAAATTGCCGTCTGTGCTTCACGGCTTAGTGTTATTTCTTGCATTGTGAAATCCTTGTTTTATTTCACGTTTATCCAAAACATTGACCGAGTGATAATTGGTTAAGCAACTTGATGCTTTAATGGTTTTTTTCCGCTTGCTAAGTCGCGAATCTGATATTCACGTGCAAGTGGTATTTTGTTTTCTGGCCATTGGTAGACAGCTGGCGGTTTGATTCCAAGCATCTCAGCCAGCTCAACACCATTAACGCCAAGTAGCTCAAAAGCTTCTTGTCTGGTCATTTCGCACACCTTAAAAATAAGATTTCTTAGTATTTAATCAAAGAAAACTTATAAAAGCAACATGTAAGATAACTTATATGGAAAATCAAACTATTGGTCAGCGTATACGTGCGCTTAGACGCTCAAAAAAATTAACTCAAGCGCAGTTAGCTAAGATTGCAGGTGTAAGTTCGCCCGCTGTCACGGAGTGGGAAAAGGATAGTTATTTACCTAAAGCAGCTTCACTTGATGCAATAGCAAGTGAATTAGGTGTGTCTACTGAGTACATTCTTACTGGCAAAGGCGAGTCTTACGGCTCTTTTGGAAATGTAACCCCTGTTGTGTCAAAGATGGCCCCAGTCCTTTCATGGGTGCAGGCAGGTGTATTCACCAGTGTTCAAGCTGTGGATATGTCGCAAGTAGAGGAATGGCTTCCACTTCCTGAAGAATGCACCAACTGTTTTTACTTAAAGGTTCAAGGCATTAGTAACAATCCTGATTTCCTTGAGGGTGACTATATTCTTGTTGATCCCGATGTTTATTACAGTGATATGCAGTCTGGTGACATGATTGTTGTAAGAAGACTTGAAGACGCTACATTTAAGAAATTGGTAATTGAGACTGATGGATCTCGCTACCTTCAGGCGCTAAATCCAAACTTTCAACCCAACATCATTCCTCTAGATGAGGATTGCCATTTTGTAGGTCAAGTTGTTGATTGCATTCGTTATACATATCGCGCTAAGCGCAGAACTAGAGCTAATTAAAAAACAAAACCCAAGCATGAGGGTGCTTGGGTAGTTAAAACTGCGAACCCGACGCAGTCCTTTAAAACAGATCGGGTGGAGAACTGAGTGAAAGATGAGATTAAAAAAGCTTTGGCTATAGAATTAACCAAAGCTAGAATTGCTGATAAGGACCCTATCGCTTTTGATATCACGAGTGCTGATTTATGGGTTGAAACCTACGAGCAATCAGTTAAGGACATCAATAAAGCTGAATACGATTACTGCTTAAAAGCAAACAGCCCAAAATCTAGTGTATTTGATTAATCACACTTAAGGCTTTTGATTAAATTTTCAAGAGCCTGTTTTTGCTCTTCATTATCAATTTCCACAATAAAATCATTCTGGAAAACATACTTTTCCAATTTCTTGGCTTCTTCAATTGCTGTTGCTACATCTAATTTAGATATTTCTATTAATTGCATCACTGTTTCGTGACGCCACTCTTTTCGATTTTGTACTACTTTCATACCTATAAACCTTATCCAATCCACCCTAGCGGTGGGTTTCTTTTTTAAAAAATCCATATTTTCCCTGATATTATGAAGTTGAGACTCTGCACCAACATTGTTCTCAAACATCCATAAATACCGGAGAAAATTATGATTGAAGTTTCTTTGATAAATATTGCAAAAGGCGCCCAAGAGGCTTTGTACTCACATGAATTTGAATGCCTGCCCCGGATCGGCGAATGGTTAAACCTAAAAGGTCAAATTTTTGAAGTTGTAATGATGATTCATCACCCTTCGGATCAATCTGGTCCTGACTTATATTTAAAACACTTAGGCAATGATGTTGATTTAATTGACCATCTGATCCATAAAAACGCAATTTAATCTTTGTTAGATTTTCCACAGTAATCTGTTCAGGGTCAGTAATAAGGATGCCAGTTAAAACTCCTTTTGGTCTATGACTGGCGTTCACGGAAATTAACTCACCCTTACTAGTAATTCCAATCATCTTAAAAGCTCCATCCAACCCACCACCACGGTGGGTTTTCTTTTGTCTATTAAAGCACAAAAATAAGTTTCCAAATAATTAAAATAAGATTTCTTATAAAAACTATTGACTACAAAACTAAGTTTTCTTATATTTATCTCACAGACAACAAAAAAGCACATCGATCTTCGAACCCCGATGTGCTTTGCAAACTGCGAGATAAGTATGAACAAAACCTTAACCCCTTTCAATAGCCTCAAGGTAACACTTGTCGCTGCAACCGTAACAATCGGTGCTTTAGCATGTGCCTATAAGCCTGCTTTAAGTAACACTCAGGTACTTCACAAAAGCATCCCTGAAGTGACTACTGTCGCTGCAATGGAACTCACTTCTAAAAATTCAGGTAATGCTGTTATCCGTTTAGACAACTTCACTCTAGATGTAAGCTTTGACTTTGAACCATTTGAAGACAGCTACGGCGTACCCGGTAGTGAATTTGATACGGCTGAAATTACCCAGCTATCTGTAGATCAGATCTCCGATGAATACGGCAATCCTTTCCCTGACTTCACGGACTACAACGACCACCGCAACATCAATGAAATGTTGGTGCAGCACATGATTAAAAACCGTTTGTTGGGAGAAGTGTGATGACTATTAATATTATTCCGGCAGACCAAGCATTAAATGTCAGTGCCATCATCACTTACATCTATGCAGATCCAGGCCTCGGTAAATCCTCTTTAGGCTTTACTGCTGATAAAGCTGTTTCCTTTGACTTTGACCGTGGTGCTCATCGTACCGGTGAACTTCGTCGTGGTGCAGTAATTCCAGTTCAACAATGGGCTGACGTTGCAGGTCTTACAACTCAAGACTTAGCACCTTACAACACTGTCGTCATTGATACAGTAGGCGCGATGCTTGAATGCATTAAAACCCACCTATTACTTCATCCTAACAACCGGCAGAAAGATGGCGCTTTAAAACTTAAAGCCCAAGGTTTGGCCAATCAAACATTCAAGCAGTATGTGAACACCCTAATCAGCATGGGTAAGGATGTTGTTTTTATTGCTCACGCCTCTGAGGACCAAAATAATGATCAGATCATCTACCGTCCTGACTTAGGCGGTAAGAATAGAAATGAGCTGTACCGTATCGCAGATATGATGGGCTACATGACTACTGTCACTACTGGCGAAGGTAAGAATGCTCGTGTCATCAACTTCAAACCATCTCCCACTCACCATGCAAAAAACTCTGGTGCTCTTGGTGGAGAAACTGGTGAAGTTTGGGTACCTGACTTAAAAACAGAACCGATGTTTTTAGCACAATTAATTTCAGCAGCTAAGGCACACATCAATACATTAACCCCTGCGCAACTGGCTTCAGCAAAAGCACTTGAAGATTTGGAAAACTGGAAACAAAGCTGTGATGAAGCGCTATATGCCAGTGATCTAAACCAGTTAACTGAGTCTCTTGATAAGAGCCATATGTATTACCAAAACATGCGCCAAGCCATGCTACTTAAGGCCAAAGAACTGAATTGTACCTTTGATAAGCATAAAGAAACGTGGATCAGTCCACCTGAATTTAATGGCATATCAGATGCGCAACGTGATGATCTATTAGCCTTCATCGATGAGCGTGGATTAGATACAAAAACTGTATGCGAGCATCTGGGTATAGATTCGCTGATGCAGATCGATGTATCGAAAATTCAAGAAGTAAAACAGGAAATAGATCAAATTGCTAAAGCGGGAGTAAATTCATGATTATCTTAAACGGACAAGAAGCATTTTCTGCGATGGCTGCAGGCCAAAATATTAAATGTCGTCATACTGGATCTGATTTAGATTTCGATAGTATTCGAAATTTCCCTGCGACTGTATTTTTTGACCCTGATCATGAATTCCGTATTGCTGTCGTATATATGACCATTGGTACCATGCAAGTTCCTGAGGCTATATCCGAAGCACCAGCAAAAGGCACACCATGTTTTTCTCCATCACTTTTAACTTCTGAGTTAAGCAAGTCGTTTAAATGGAAGAACTCAGCATCTGACTTAGAGTTACTGACTCGCGGCTTAGTGCATCTTTATGATGAAAATGCAGTTACTCATGCTCAAGCGCTAATTGCGGTGAGTCATGGTTCTCTGAATAAAGAAGAATCCACTGCTGATGTATCTTTTCCTTGGGAAAATGAACCAGCTGCAGAAGCTGAAAATAGCCAAATTCAAACATCAAATGATGTTGAAGAAAAGACATCGGTTGAACCTGCAGTTGAAGAGATTGAAACAGATCCAGTGAAACTGGTTGAAAAGTTCACTATGCAAATTAATGCATGCACCACCAACGAAGCAGTCTTGGCATTACGTCCGGTGTTCATGGCAAATGGTCATTTAGAACGTGAACACACTCAGCACCTATGTAAGTTAACTGAGGGCAAGCTGCTTGAACTAGATCCTGAGCAATACACACCTAAGTCAGACCTTATGGCTGACAACTTGAGTGTTGAAGAACTCAAACGTTTGCAGGTTGAGGCTGAAAAGTTAGTAGCAGATAAAAAGTTAAATTTTGATTCAGCTGAGGTTGACTATCAAAATCTTTTAAATGATCTACTAACACGTGCAACAAATGCTCCAACACCAAGGGAAGCCACGGCCCTTACCGGTTATACACGCAACTGGACTGAAGCACAGCGCAAACCATTGTTGGATGCTATTCATAAGCGCCTACGTGAGCTTGCACCTGCAGAAGCTGAAATTAAGACTCCACCTTCACTGATGGTTCAGATTCAGAATGCACCAAACTTAACGGCATTAGATGCTTTGGAAATCGATGTCTCTGCTCGTAGTCCTGAAATACAACCTAAGTTAATGGACTGCGTTAAAAAGCGTCGCTTCGAGCTTGAGAATCAAGCAAGTGAGGTTGTCCAATGAAATTTAAATACTCAACAATCACCCGAACACTGACAGTGTTCGGGGCAAAAATGGACCATATTTTTCATAACGTCAGTGCTGGTGAAATAGAGGCACTTATCATCGACGCAAAATTTAAAGAAGCGACTTGGAGAGCGTAATCATGAGTACCCCTATGGATTTAAATTCCGTTTTATTTGCCCAACTTGAGCGCCTTAGCAATCCTGATTTAAAGGGTGGTGAACTCGAAGCTGAGATTCAAAAAGCTGAAGCGATTGAAAAAATCAGCGAGCAAGTTATTAAAAATAACAATATGCGTTTAAGTGCTGCAAAACTGGTTGCTGAATATCGAGGTGTTAAAAATCCCGATTCAGTAGAAATCCCACAGAACTTGATCGGGTGATATATGCCAAAATGTGCTGCGATCAACTATACCGGCGAACAGTTGGACTTTATTAAGTCTAACTGTGTTCTAGCTCGGAAAGAGCTGACTGAAAAAGTGAATCTTAAGTTTGGGACGACCTTTACAGTTGATCAAATTAAGTCTTTATGTACACGCAAAAAATGGAATACTGGAAGAACTGGCTGTTTTGAAAAAGGGTTAAGACCTTGGAATACTGGAACTAAAGGCCTCACAACTGCCAATAAAACCAGCTTCAAGAAAGGCCAGATTGCCTGGAATAAAAAACCAATTGACTATGAGCGGATATGCTCTAAAGATGGCTATGTCTTAATAAAAACAGCTGAACCAAATGTTTTTGATTTAAAGCATCGTGTTGTTTGGGAAAAAGCTAATGGTGCTGTGCCTCAAGATCAAGTCATTGCTTTTAAAAATCAAGACAAAACTGATTGTCGTTTAGAAAACTTGATTTTAATGAGTAAGGCGGAAATGGTTCGTTATATCCAAAGCTTCCACAAACTAGCCACACCACAAAGTAACGAGGTGTGTTTGTTAATGGCTAAGATTAAAAATAAAAAACACCAATTAAAGAAACAGGTGGCGTAATGGATATTCAGAGAGAAGAATTTGAGCTTACGTTTCAGAAGACTAGCTTTTGTAAAAATATGGTTAAGTCCCTTGAAAATAGTGACTGCCCTTTTACATCAGTTTTCGAAATGCGCAATGGTAAATATCGCAGCTCATATGTTCAATTGTCATTTGAAATTTGGCAAGCAGCCAAAGCCCAAGCGGTGCCAGCAGGGTTTGTTTTGGTTAAGAAAGAGTTGCCTGAGCAGATTGCGGAAAAAATGGCGATTGATCACATCGATAAGCCAAGACACGAGAATAATCCGGTTTGGAGTGAAATTGCGGAGCAATCATATAAGGATCAGGTCAAATCTAAAAAGTGGGAATTTTGGCGTGATTATAAAGCCATGATTGAAGCACAGGTAAAAAGTTTAAAGGAGGTGTCTTGATGGAAATTGATCGTCGAGTTCGGGCTAATGATTTTATGAAACTTCTCTCTGTTGGGAAAACTAAGTTCTATAGAATGTTAAAGCAAGGAGAGCTTCCCGAGCCAATTCGTTTAAGTGAAAAAGATGTTTTTTGGCACGAATCTCAAGTGAAGAAAGAAGTCGAAAAATACAAACAAGAATCTGATAATATAGCCTGCACTTAGCAGGCTTTATATTTTGTGCCTAATTTAAGTTGAAGTTCTTAAAACGGGTAACGTTACGGGTAACAAAAAAACGTTAAACAAAATATTAGTATAAATTTCTTAGGGATACGCTAGATATGCTTCTCATGATCGACAATTATGACTCTTTTACCTACAACATCGTCCAATATTTTGGCGAGTTAAATCAGGAAGTAAAAGTTGTACGTAACGATGCCGTGACATTGGAAGATATCGAGCGATGGCAACCGAAGTATTTAGTCATTGGTCCTGGCCCTTGTTCGCCAAGTGAAGCAGGTATTTCAATTCCTGCGATTCAACACTTTGCGGGAAAAATTCCTTTACTGGGTGTGTGTTTAGGCCACCAAGCCATAGGACAAGCTTTTGGCGGCGATATTATTCGCGCTAAAAAAGTGATGCACGGTCGTTTATCTGACATGTATCACAGCGATCAAGGTATTTTCAGTAACCTCCCTTCTCCATTTTCCGCAACGCGTTATCACTCTTTGGTGATTGATCAAGCGACTTTGCCTGAATGTTTAGAAGTGACCTGCTGGACCAATGAAGAAGATGGCACGATGGAAGAAATCATGGGCGTTAAACATAAGACATTGCCTGTCGAAGGCGTGCAGTTTCACCCTGAATCGATTCTTAGTGAACATGGCCATCAAATCTTTAAAAACTTCTTAGAAATTTACGCTTAATCGAGTGCAAAAAATATTATGAATATTCAACAAGCTTTAAATAACATCACGAAAAATATTGAACTCACTCAACCTCAAATGGAAGAAGTGATGCGTACCATTATGCAAGGTGAAGCGACCGATGCGCAAATTGGCGCACTCATGATGGGCTTACGCCAAAAAGGTGAAAGTATTGATGAAATTACTGCCGCAGCACGTGTAATGCGTGAATTTGCGATCAAAATTGATGTCAGTGATTTACCACATTTGGTGGATATCGTTGGTACAGGTGGTGATGGTCAAAACTTATTTAACATCTCTACTGCGTCTAGTTTTGTTATTGCAGCAGCAGGTGCAACTATTGCTAAACATGGTGGTCGTGGTGTTTCATCAAAATCAGGCTCTTCTGATCTTTTAGAACAAGCAGGAATTAACCTTGACCTTAACATGCAGCAAACTGAACGCTGTATTCGTGAAATGGGCGTGGGTTTCCTCTTTGCCCCTAATCATCATAAAGCCATGAAATATGCTGCTGGTCCACGTAAAGAATTGGGCTTCCGTAGTATTTTCAACCTACTTGGCCCGCTTACGAATCCGGCCGGCGTAAAACGTTTTGTGATTGGTGTTTTCTCTACAGAATTATGTCGTCCTATGGCTGAAGTTTTAAAACAGCTTGGTGCAGAACATGTCTTGGTGGTGCATTCTAAAGATGGTTTAGATGAAATTAGCCTTGCATCAAGTACTTATGTTGCAGAACTCAAAGATGGCGAAGTCACTGAATGGGAAATTCAACCGGAAGCTGTAGATATCGAATCGCAAACCTTAACAGGTCTATCTGTAGATAGTGCTGCTGAAAGTCTAAAATTGATCAAAGATGCTTTAGGTAAAAATAAATCTGCACTCGGTGATAAAGCCGCGAATATGATTGCCCTAAATGCAGGCGCAGGCATTTATGTTTCAGGCTTAACCAAAAGCTATAAACAAGGTGTTGCATTAGCACATGACATTATCTATGGCGGTCAAGCCTTAGAAAAAATGGGCATTTTGTCTGAATTTACGAAAACTTTAAAAGAATACGAAGCTTAAGATTAGGACACAGATCATGGTAGATATCGCCAATACAATTTTGGGTAAAATTGTTGACCGTAAAAAAGAAGAATTTGCAGCCCGTCTTAAACAACATAGCTATAAAGATGTCGAAGAGCTAGCTCAAGCAGCTACACCTGTTCGAGGTTTTGCACAAAACCTCGGCTCTAAACGTCCGGGGGTGATTGCTGAAATTAAAAAGGCATCACCATCGAAAGGCATCATTCGTGAAAACTTTAACCCTGCTGAAATTGCGCAGCAGTATCAAGATGCTGGTGCGGCATGTTTGTCTGTTCTCACCGATGTGGATTTTTTCCAAGGTGCCGATGAAAACATTCAGATTGCACGTACGAACTGTGACTTACCTGCGCTACGTAAAGATTTTTTGATTGATCCATATGGTGTAATTGAAGCACGCGCTTTACATGCGGACTGTATTTTATTAATCGTGGCTTGTTTATCTGATCAACAACTCGAAGAAATGTCGAAAACTGCTTTTGAGCACAATCTCGACGTATTGGTTGAAGTACATGACGAAGAAGAACTTGAGCGTGCAATGCGTCTTTCTGACAACTGTCTACTTGGCGTCAATAACCGCAATCTAAAAACTTTTGATGTTGACCTCAATACATCATTACGTTTGAAGAAGTTACTTGAACCTTCTCGCCTGCTGGTGACAGAAAGCGGTATTGCAACACCTGCTGATGTCGCGATGATGCAAGAACATGATATTCATGCATTCTTGGTCGGTGAAAGTTTTATGAAGCAGCCACGCCCTGATCAGGCGTTTAAGGAGCTGTTTGGTGTGCCTGATAAAATATAAATGAAATATGTAGGGTGAGTTCGCTCACCCTTTTTCTACTTTGCATCCATATTAAAAAAATTACACATCCTTTTTATAATTTTTATTCAATTGAGAATTAAAAATAATGAAGTCGATTATTTCTTCTACTCTTCTATTCATTTCATTAATCTTGGTTTCACTACACCAGATAAGTTGGGCAAAAAATATAACTCTGTATACTGGCTCACCGTATCATATTGACCAAAATCATATCCTCTACTTCAATATTTCCACTATGCCCGAAGGCATCATTGCTGCGCAGATTGACCTAAATCAAATTTTTCCAAATATAAATACTAACGTGCTAAAGGGCAAAAATTATGATTTCAATAAGAATCAAATTGAAATCATTAGTTATCAAGGCTTACCAATAGTCATTAATTACTCAATCAATACTAAAAACAAGAATATTGAAAATTCAACCTATTTTTCTATTTCTAAAGGACATAAAAATTCTTTATCAAAACCAATCAATATTAAATCTCACCCTATTTCCATGGAAAAATTAAATCATTTTGAACAGATTTTTTATAAAGATACCCCTCATTTATTGAAAAAGAATTTAGCTGATGAGCCATATTTAATAAATATATTCATGTTCCATGCAGCAATAAATGATTTTGATGATATGAATGATTTTTTCCAAAATGCGATAAAGAACCTGACACAGAAAAATGATATTGATAATTATGAAAAAGCCAAAAATTTGTATCTTGAATATTTAAATTTTGATGAAAACAATGAATTTTATGATACCACCTTAATTATGGCGACTATCGAGCACACAGATATTTCTTTCATCAAAAAAATGAAGCTGAGAAAAATAAATGAACTTGTAGTAGATGAAGTTGAACCACAAACATATTATTTCACTAGATGCTCCCCATTAGGTAAAGCTATCCGCCTAAATCAATATCAGATAATTTCTTATTTACTTGAAAAAGGCGCTTCAACCGAAATCGTGTGTATTTCTAAATTTAATGAAGAACAATCAGCATTAGCTCTTGCGGAACAATATAAAAATAAAAAAGTTATTAAATTAATTAATTCAACTTTGAAGCCCAAATAGGACTTGTAATGAATTAAGAGATCTTCTTTATATAAAGTCTTTCCAGTTCAAATCAGTGCCATTTAAGGCTATAATTGCACTAAATTTTTGTATATTTCCCGTTTTTTCATTATGAGCAAACACGATTCTTCGCTTTCAAAAGATCAGTACAACCTACTGAAATCTTTTAAAAAGCAAATTACGAATCCACATTCCTCAACGATTGCTAAACAGCCTGAGCCAACGCCAAAGACTGTTGAACAAGAGCAGGAAGAAGACTTCGCGCTTTTCCAAAAGCAAATGCAAGGTGTTCAAAAAATGAATGCAGGAAATATTGCAAAAATGGAAAAAGTGGGTCGTAAAAAACCTGATGCGCAAACGTTGGCTAAACGTGCTGCTGCAATTGGTCCTATGGAAACAGATGATGCATTACTTTCTGATACGCAAGCGATGCTCAACCCTGTTGCCAGTCAAGCTGCTTTAAGCTATCGCATTGCAACCTTACAACATAAAGTTTTTGAAGATTTGAAAGCTGGTAATCTACGTTGGTTTGAAGCTGTCGACTTACACGGTTGCACTGTTGAAGAAGCCCGTTCTGCCGTGCTGCAAATTATTCAAATGGCGAAAGATGACAATCAAAACGTCATTAAAATTGTGCATGGCAAAGGTCCAGAAGCAATTTTAAAAACTTATGTAAATAGTTGGTTACGTCAACATCGTGATGTATTGGCATTTGTGAGCGCCCCAGAAAAACAAGGCGGCACAGGTGCTGTACTGGTTCTGCTTAAACGTGCAGAAAAAAACCCACAGTTTAAACAATAATCGGATTTAACTCCAAAAGAAGGCATTGTAATAGTTTTCTGCTACAATGCCGTCCTTGTTCAATCTCTCAGTGTAAGTGAACACGTCTTATGTCTATGCAGCAATCCTACGCAAATATCCTAACTGCCGTTGGTGAAGATCTGAATCGCCCGGGTCTTAAAGATACGCCTATGCGTGCTGCTAAAGCTTTTTCATATCTTACTTCTGGTTATAGCCAGACACTTGAAGAAGTGACCAACAATGCGGTTTTCCCATCCTATAACCGTGAAATGGTCTTAGTTAAGAATATTGAATTCTATTCATTGTGTGAGCACCATTTATTGCCTTTTTATGGCCGTGTACATATTGCTTATCTCCCAGAAGGCAATGTTTTAGGTTTATCAAAATTCGCACGTATTACAGAAATGTTTGCCCGTCGCTTACAAATTCAGGAAAACCTCACTCAGCAGATCGCTGAAGCTGTGGCTGAAGTGACTGGTGCACGTGGTGTTGCTGTGGTGATTGATTCAGCTCACATGTGCATGATGATGCGTGGTGTAGGTAAACAAGAGTCTACAACCCGTACCGTTTCTTTTGTCGGTGACTTTAAAACCAATAAAGAAGAACGTCGTGAATTTTTAAGTGCTGTGCCTGAAAGCTATTAATAGAACATTCAGCGTTAGCTCTTCAAAAAAAGCCTCAAACTCTTGAGGCTTTTTCTATTTATGTTTTAATGTCGCCAATCGTTTGCTTTGATAGCAAAGCACTATTTTCAGGATGAATCATGTCAGATGTATATATTGCCGGTCAGGGTTTAGCGCAAGCCAAACACAGCATAGACTTCCCTCGCCCAGACCGTTTGGTTCAGGGCAATCCTAAACGTGAAACTGCAAGCCTGTATGTACACCCCAATATGGACTGCGGGATCTGGCAATGTGAAGTTGGCGCATGGAATATTGTCTTTGCACCGAACAAACAAGAGTTTTTTACTATCCTTGAAGGATTAGTACGTATTCATGATCAACAAGGTGGATATATCGAGGTTTCCGCTGGCCAAGCGGGCATTATTCCCCCATCGTTTCAGGGCAAGTTTGAAGTTGTCGAAGCCGTCAAAAAATACTATGTGGTTGTAGAAGTTTAATCGCCCAAAATATTTATTTTGAAAAAATATCTTTTAAAAATATTGTTTGTAACCGTGCTGTAAGACTTGTAACTCAAAACTACAGCATAAAATTAATATCAATTACTTAATGTATTTCTGTTCATAAATTAAACATTTCATAACACGATTCCCCCCCATATTCAAGATTAGTCCGTACATTGAAAACAAGATGAATCCTTTAGATTCATTGCTATTTTCTTTTTTTTACTAACTAAGGGTGATCACTATGGTAGCCGCAAAAAAAGACAACTGAAAAAGATGAGAAAAAGACAGCGAAAACTACGGCAAAAACTGCAAAAAAGAATGAGGATAAAGTAAAAAAATCAGCTAAAGCATCGAGTAAAGATTCAAACAAAGCAACAAAGAAAACTGCTGAAAAAAAATCTAAGGACAGCACTTCTAAAAAAGAAGCTGCAACTAAAGATGAAAAAGTAAAAGCTAAAAAATCTGCGTCAACTAAAAGTTCGCCGAAATCTAAAGCTGACAAAAAAGAGGCCCCTAAAAAAGCCAGCACATCAAAAACAAGCACTAAGGTTAAAGAGGAAAAGCCAAAAGCTGAGAAGAAAGCAACAAAAAAATCTTCAACAGCAAAGAAAACGGATGCTAAGGCAAGCAAGTCTAAGGGAGAAAGAACCAAGACGACCAAAGCCAAATCCACCAGCAAAAAGACAAAATAAAAAGTAGCCCCAACTGGGGCTATTTTTTTAGCTTAAGCTCGAAATAGAGTAAGGTTGTAATGGAGTGAATATGAATAATAAATCCATCCCCACACCTAAGCGTGTATCACGCGTTCATTCCAATAGTTTTGATTACAGTTTAGATTTTAAAAAGATAAATTTTCGCGAACACCCTGAACTTTATAGAATTGGACGTGGTGAACAAGGTGTATTACTCGTAGAGCCTTATAAATCTGAAATTTTGCCTTATTGGCGATTTGCTAATGAAGAAAAAGCCATCGAAAGCAGTACCAAAATTTGGCAACTTTTTGAAGAGTATTTAGACACTGAAGATTTTGTCGGTGCAGATATGGCACGTAAATTTTTGCAGATGGGTTTTACACGTGCACGTCGCTATGCCAACCATAAAGGTGGTAAAAAATATGAGGGTCCAGTCCCTAATGATAAAAAAGGATTAAGTGGTGCACATGGACGCGAAGAGCTTCCAAGACAAAAAGAGGATCCCGTCAAAGCAGCTGCTGCACGAGTATTTAAACAAAAATGGGATGAAGCTAAAGTTCATCCTAAGTATGTAGAGCAAAAAGCAAAATTTTTAGATTTTCTACAAAGCAAAATTAAGTGAATATCCATTTAGGATGAAGATGATGTTGTTTGCTGATCAGTTTTAGCAACGTAAATACGGTTACGACCAGTATTCTTGGCAGCATAGAGTGCTATATCGGCAGCATCTAGTAAACGTTGATAGTCAGGATGACCATTATACTGCACACAACCAACGCTAACGGTTAAACTAAATTGCTGACCTTGTACTGTTCGGATCACTCCGTTTTCAATATATTGGCGAATATTTTCTGCAACTTTCATCGCACGGTTTACATTGGTGTCCACCAAGAGTAACAAGAACTCTTCGCCACCAATACGGAATGCATAATCGCTACCTTGGCTGTAACGCTGCAAAGCTTCGGCAATAAATTTCAGTGCAAGATCACCTGCCGCATGACCAAACTTATCATTGATCATTTTAAAGTAATCCGCGTCAAAGGCTAGCAAAGACAAAGGCGTTTCATTTTGACGTGCAAAAGTAATTTCACGTGAAATAATAGTACTAAGATAACGACGGTTTAGGAGTTGCGTCAAAGAATCATTGCCTGACTCAATATATTCAGCCACCTGAAATAATTGATCGACTAAATGCTGAATTTCACGATTTAAGTCTCGAATCTGTTGAATCAAATGTTGCAGTTGATCTTTATCCGTTATTTGTGTGGTTTGCTGCGTTAGCTCATCCACTTGATAAATTCGATCAATAATTAATTGAACTTGATCTGAACCCGAAAAAGCATATGCCGCTTTATGAATAAACCACAATCCAAATTCTGATTTTGAAAGTAAGGAATGATAAAAACTGACATTTCCCGAAAAGATTTTAAACATCAATTCATTTTCCCAATTGAGCAATGAACCACGTTGTTTATCTTTATGCACTGCAACATCTTGCATCGCTGAAAATAAGCGATAATTATGCTTGGTTTCTTGCTTTTTTTCCGTATTGATTTCATAAGATCGGCACATAATTTCAGTGCTAAATCCCATAATTTGCACAATATAACTACACATATGGAGAATATTTTGAGTTTGGTTTAGCTCTAAAATTTCAAATATTTTACGTTCTATTTCACGTACACCACGCATAATCAACCATGACGGAATGCCGACACGCGCGTGCACCATTCCAACTTTTTGCTGCCTTTTAACCGAAATTTCAAAATCATTATTTAGTGCAACATTAAATGTTTCTAATAACCATTTTCTTAAGGTGTCGATCAGCCTTTTTTGAATAATATCGTCTTTAAAAAATTCAGCTGACGCTGGTTCTCGCGACATTTGTTCATAAAAAACAGTAACTAAATGCTCAACATGCTTCTGGATAAATTGCAAAGCTGCAAGATGTTCATTTTCAGTATATTGATCACAAATATCTTTCCAAGTCTGACTTAGACCTGTAATACATTCTTGATTCATTCGGTGACACAAACCACAGCTATTACAAAGCTAGCAATCATACCTCGCTTTACTTACATAAAAAAACAAATTTATTTGATATTTCACATTTTATCTATCTTAAAAATTAATAGAAAAATACATAACTCAATTTCAATTTATTCCAATCTTGATCATCTTGTTGCTGGTATTCGTATCCTAGTCTTAAAGCATTTTGTTGGTTGACGATATATTGTAATTCAGCATCGAGTTTCAGATTCCATTGATGTGTATCTTCCCAATACGGAAGCTCTGCCTGAACCAAACTGTTGAGTTTTTCTGACCAAATATTTTGGCAACCCAGTGTCGGCCCAAGGCCCACTCGCCATCCATCATCTAGAGACTTACCGCCCTGCACCTGCATTTGAGACTGCACATAACACAAATGTGTACGTTCCTGATTGGCCCAGCTATATCCAGATTGTGCTTTGAATTCAGCAACGCCATGTTGTTTCGTTTCGCTAAATTGACCTGCATCTACAGACACTTGCTGCCAGCCAAAATTGAAACCCCAGCTTAGCGGTGTTTTAAATGGCGTAATGGGGTTGTAAGAATTGACCGATAAAAAATCAAAATGATTGAGTTTGAGTTGGTCGTCTCGATATTGGATCGAGCCATCCCAAAACATCAACTGCGTACCAATCCGAAAGCCACCTTGCGGATCGATCAAATCATGATAAGCCTGACGATGACCGAGTTCGATGTATTTTTCACCTTGAACTTCGCCTACTGTAGCTGAAAAATTTCGCGCATGATGTCCATTGACTGGGTCTAGACTTGGCTGCTTAGGTTCAGTCCGTTGTTTTGGTTGCGAAGATTGACTACGTAAGGCCAAGATTTGACGTAATTTAGGCTGCGTTTCTTCCGCACTCACCTTTCTCCCAATCAGTAATAAATACAGATGGTCATACGCCATTTCCAATATTTTCGCTTGCTCTACTTCATTAAACTGAGCGAGTGCTGTCGACAAGTTATCAGGTTTAATTTCAGCGAGTTTATGCGCTTCGCGTGCTAAACGATATCCATGTTGCTGCGCTTGTGACAAAAGCTGCGTTTCTAATGCAGGACGATAAACCGCTGCTCGAATCAGTTGTTCATCATTGATCGCTTTGATCGTCTCAACGGGAATGGAAGCAACTTTAAATTTTTCGGTTAAATTCAGTGTCGGGCGAACCAAATCCATTAAGCCCAATAATCGATATGCACAGTTATCACTGGCGAAATAATAGGGAAAACTGACATTTTGCATTTCCCAAATATGTTTAACCAAATAACTGGTTTCTTGCTCGGTTAGTGCTAGCTCATATTCCCACAAATCACGACTTTCAAAATCACCATATTCTTTCACTTTACGGTAGTACGGCATCAAGGAATATTCGCCAGGATATTGCCCTGTTAATCCTTTCCATGCATAAGACCAGTTATCTTCACCTGCAACTGTGGCTGCATAATTAATGGCGTAAGAAACCAGATTTAATTCTTTTTGATCTTTCGGATCGAGACGCAATAAGGTATGTCCAAACATAGAACTTGGATTACCCATAAAGTCTGTGGCGTAGATTAATGTCGCTTTATAAGGCTTAATTTTTCCAAACCATGCATCAAACTCAGGGCAACTTACCGCAGGTAACTGCTCTGAACGGATGGATAACTCTTGCATCAGCCACTGACTACGCGCTGGGAAACGACAACGAAAGGCTTGATTAGGTTCGGCGGTTTGAAATAGTGCAGCGACATCTGCCTCTAATTCAGCTTGAGCACTTTGACGGCCATTTTCAGCTAAAAAATAACCTGTATAGGCAACTTCACTTTGTCCTTTATGATCTGTATATAAAAGTCGTTGTCAACTGATGTGTTCAGACAGTTTTTTTGATTGTGCAAGTTCAATATATCGCTGTAGCTCTACGGTTTTAGAGAGGTTTGGATCTACAACTTGCTGAGCATATAAGATGCTCGGAATCATAAAAGTACAAAATAAAGCAATTGATTTCATTCAGTTATATTCAAATCCATTTTTATATATTTTAGATAATAAAAAACCCTGCCGAGAGACAGGGTTTTAAAAGCATCGATTAAACGTATGCTTTAAGTACTTCATCTTTCGCCATTACGCTTTGTAATGAAGCAAGTACTTGTAAAGAAGACTGGTTTTCAGCTGAATAGATTTCAGCAAAATTTGCTTTAGACACAGCAAAGAAACGTGCTTTATCTGTTGATTGGATGTTTAAAAGCTCAGCCAAAACATTCAGGCTCTCTCCTTGACCAACCGCCATATCACGTGCAAGTGATTCAGCATTTTCATTGGTAAATGTTACCGCTTGAGCAGTCACTGTACCTGTACCGCTACAACCTAAAGTACCAAAGGTAATACCAAGTAACTGGTTAGTAAAAATACCGTTGGTAGTCGCAGCTAAAATTTTAGGAATTTTACCTGATTGACCAGCCCAAACTTGAGAACCAACACCACAACCTACGTCACGGTCAGCAAAAGCAGCTGTAGAACCTAGTGCAACGACTGCAACTAAAGCTAATTTTTTTAACATAGCACTTCTCCAGGGAATTTTATTCCATTGTTTTTAATTATTAAAACATGTGTAGTTTTGATTACACACCTGTAGATTAACTTGATCTTTCAGATAAGGCAAAACATTTTCATCTAAAACTTTTGGCTAAAAATAATACGTTCTTTTTCACTATTTTTTGAGCAACCAAGTACCATTTTCATCACGTTTTCCAAGAATTTTGAGCACTAAAACCAAACTGAGTAATAGCAACAAATACCAAGAACCGAGTTTCCCCCAACCGACCATATGCCATGCATCGACCTGACTTGGATATAACCAAATTTGATAGAAAGTACTGATATTTTCTGCGATCCAAATCAAAAATGCCAGAATCAACAGTATTGGTAACATCGGCAACTGAATCACATGATTTTGTAATTGAAAACTGAGCTTGGTTTTCCAAAAGATCACCACACTCCAAGCAAACAAAAACATACGAATATCTGGCACAAAAAATTTGGTCATAAAATTAAGATATGACAAAACGGCTAAGCACAGCATATTGCAAAAACGCGGTAAGTTACTGAACGACACTTGATATAGACGTAGCGAACGTGCAAAGAAACTTCCCACCGCCGAATACATAAAACCTGCAAATAATGGCACAGTCAGCAGTTTAAAAACCGCAGGCTGCGGATATTGCCATGAGGCAATATGTGGATGAGTCAGAAATATTTCCATCCCCATTGCAAGGATATGAAACAGTGCTATGACTTTAGCTTCCGCCCAAGACTCGAGTTTCAGGTAGAGTAAACACACTTGAATAATCAGTGCATAAAACAATAAATAATCATAACGGAAAAAGCCAAAATATTCCTGACTTCCCATTGCTGCAGTTAATGCAAAAGCGATCAGCAGTAATATCCCAAATAAGGCAGCCGAAGCTGCCTTATAAGAGAACTCAAAACATGATTTTATAATCTTGACCACGGTTGAATCCTAAACCAATTTCCCTAAAGCCTTATAAATACTTGGCACTATATTCGTGTACCGTATCAATAAAAGCTTTTGGATTGGCTGGATCTACCCACTGGGTAATACCATGACCTAAGTTCGCCACATAACCGGTTTTTTCACCGTTGGCATATGCGTCATCTAACATGGCACGCGTCGCTTTCGCAATCGCTTCAGGCGAACCATATAATGTTGCTGGGTCTAAGTTACCTTGCAAAGCTGCACGGCCTGCGACTGTTTGACGTGCTACATTTAATGGCGTAGTCCAATCTAAACCAAAAGCATCTGCACCCGTTGCAATCATTGGCTCTAACCATTGACCACCACCTTTGGTAAACAAAATCACAGGGACTTTGCGTCCATCTTTTTCACTCTGTAAACCTACCACGATTTTTTGCATGTAGTTCAGTGAAAATTCAATGTATTCACGGTGTGCTAATGCCCCCCCCAACTATCAAAGATTTGTACGGCTTGCGCACCTGCATCAATCTGCGCATTAAGATATTCAGTCACCGCCACAGCCAAACGGTCTAATAAGGCATGCAGCACTTCAGGTTGTGCATACATCATTTGTTTCGTAAAACGAAAATCTTTGCTTGAACCACCTTCCACCATATAGGTTGCCAGTGTCCAAGGACTGCCTGAGAAACCAATCAAAGGAACTTGTCCGCCCAACGCTGAACGAATCGTAGTCACTGCATTCATGACATAATCTAGGTCTGATTTGGCATTAAACTTAGGTAAATTCAGTACATCTTGTTCGGTACGTACAGTTTTATGAAACTTCGGACCTTCACCTGCTTCAAAATACAATCCTAAACCCAACGCATCAGGTACAGTCAAAATGTCTGAAAATAAAATGGCTGCGTCTAAGTCATAACGACGCAAAGGTTGTAAAGTAACTTCACAAGCAAATTCTGTATTTTTACAAAGGGATAGGAAATCACCTGCTTTGGCACGTGTTTCACGATACTCTGGTAAATAACGGCCAGCCTGACGCATCATCCAAACCGGAGTTGCATCTACCGGTTCACGTAATAAGGCACGCAAGAAACGATCATTTTTTAAGGTCGTCATTCACTTTCCCAACTTAATTCGATATTCGCATCATCATATCAAAAAGGTTGTAAATATAATAACTTCTCAAGCATTTAAAAACCGATCATGTTGAGTGCCAAAAATGATATTTACACAAAACAACTACTGCATCTCCACTTTTTTTCTGTAATACTTAGCCAGTTTTTAATACACAGTAAATGAATAATTCTTAAGGTTGAATTACATGTTCGTTCGCACCATGCTCGCACTGAGCCTAAGTTGCATATTTGCTGGTACAGCTATTGCCGCATCTACTGCTGAACAACCATTAACGCCAAAAAAAGTGACTAATGTTGCAGTTCAGGATCCCATTGATCCGTTAGCGACTGAAGCTTCATCTGC
Source organism: Acinetobacter sp. CFCC 11171 (assembly GCF_003268405.1). Lineage (NCBI taxonomy): Bacteria > Pseudomonadati > Pseudomonadota > Gammaproteobacteria > Moraxellales > Moraxellaceae > Acinetobacter > Acinetobacter sp. CFCC 11171. The sequence continues at coordinate 62,420 of NZ_LQXP01000009.1, forward strand.
AACTAGCCAGATTAGCGCTCAAGAACAAGAAGATCTGAACCAAGCATCGCAAACTTTAGACAGCCTGCAACAATCAGAAGATGTTAAAGCCGACATCGGTGCTGCACCTGCTACAGCGACTGCTACAACTCCAACATCAACTTCGCCTGCTGCCAAAGTTGCTTGGGGTTTAAATGACCTAAATAATGCTCAGTGGTATGACAACATTGGTAAAGGTCAATTCCCTGTTTATGCACGTGCGCATGTCATGCTCAATAATGCACATGCTTCACCGGGTGCAATTGATGGTACCAGTGGTAAAAATACCCTAAAGGCGATCGCTTCATTCCAACAAATGAATGGGTTGAAACCTACAGGGACTTTAACTAAAGAAACTTGGGATGCGCTGATTGCGAAACAAGGTTCTAAACCTGCATTCATTGAATACACGTTGACTGATGCAGACTTGAAAGGTCCTTATGCAGCATCAATACCACACGACTATGCATTACAAGCAAAAATGAAAGGCTTGTACTACACACGTGTGACTGAAATGTTAGGTGAAAAATTCCACATGGACGAAGACTTTTTGAAAAAGTTGAATCCAAAAGCGACATTTAAAAAAGTTGGTGAAAAAATCTTAGTAGCGAATATTCGTAACGAAGTTCCTGAAGATATTCACTTAATCGTTGCACATAAAGGCGCGAAACAACTTTACTTGTTTAATAGCCGCAACCAAATGATCGGTTCATTCCCGGCAACGATTGGTAGTTCAGATACACCATCGCCTACAGGTACATATAAAGTAACAGGTGTTGCACCAAACCCTTGGTACAGCTACTCACCGTCTAACTTTGTTCAAGGCAACAACAGAAAACCATTGTCTTTACCACCTGGTCCAAATGGTCCTGTTGGTAATATCTGGATTGGCTTGAGCAAAAAATCATTCGGTATTCATGGTACACCGAACCCATCTGCTATTTCTAAAACTGCGTCACACGGTTGTATTCGTTTGACCAACTGGGATGCAAATGACTTAGGTAAGAAAGTGAAATCTGGTGTGACTGTTAAATTCTTAGAATAATTTTAGTCATATTTAAAAAAGCCTGCTTCGTGCAGGCTTTTTTATAGTTGCGCCTTTATGCATAACAAAAGACTCAATCTTGGCTGAGCGTTGCAAAAATAGGATGAATTGTCGCTAAAAAACTATATATCCCTATTTAGTTCAATCCTAAAATAGGCATATGTTCAATAATTAAGATAAGGATGAATGCCATGAATGCTTTTTTACATCCAAGTGAAAACCGTGGTCACGTAAAAATGGGCTGGCTTGAGTCTAAACACAGCTTTTCTTTTGGTAACTGGTATAACCCGAAATACATGGGCGTTAGTGCGCTTCGTGTAATTAATGATGACTTAATTGCAGCACATGAAGGTTTTGGTCAACACCCACATGACAACATGGAAATTTTGACCTGTGTGTTAAAAGGCACCATTACGCATAAAGACAGCATGGGCAACCATGGTGGCATTTCTGCGGGTGAATGGCAGCTCATGAGCGCAGGTACAGGTGTGCGCCATAGCGAAATGAACCAAGGTGATGAAGATGTGCATTTACCACAAATTTGGATCGTTCCAAATGAACGTGATGCTGAACCGACCTATCAACAAATTAAATGTGATCCACGTGATCAACCCAATCAATGGCATTTAATTGTCGGTCCAAATGACAATGCAGCTATGCATATTCGCCAGCAAGCGGAAGTTAAATCTGCATTTTTGACGAAAGGTCAATCTTTAGATATCCATGCAACGCAGCATATCAACTATATCCATGTTATTTCAGGTTCAGTGCAAATTGCTGAACATAAAGTTGAAGCTGGTGGTGCAATTGCGTTCTTAGAAGATAGCCAAATTGAAGCGCTTGAAGATGCTCAAGTGATTTGGTTTGATTTACCCGAAGTAAAATAATTAAAAGCCCTCAAATGTGAGGGCTTTTTTTATACAGCTTGGCTAAGGCGTTCACTGCGTTTATATAACCATATCAACACTAAAGACGGAATAATAAATCCAGCAGCCACCATGATGCCATGTAGGATTGAGGCATAAGGTTCAGCAAGCATGGCATCATGCTTCATTGGAGATGTCAATGGATGGAATCACTTTAAACATCTCGAAATCAAGCATTTTGAGATGTTTTTAAATGACGCTCAGTAGCTCAACATTTAGATAAAATTCATCAATCAATGGTGACTTTATATTGTTGTATTGCCGATACAGTCTACAGTTTCTGTCTTAAGTTTCCACGCGATAAAAATGATTTTGCATAAAGACGCCAAACATAGAAGCAAATAATTGCCGATCTTGTTCAGCTTGAAAGATGCCCCCGAAATAGTCCCGATCTGTGGTTAAAATTAAATCTAAGAATGTTGCCTGCTTGGGAACGGCACCCTTTCTTTGGCAATATGCAAAATATGCACTGACATCTTCAAATAAAATCCACCACTCCTGTGGACTTCCAATCTGAATACCACCTAATGAATGCTCTAGATCAAACATCGCATTGAGCAGGTACTGAAAATTTTGCTGTGAACTCTGAAATCGAAATCTCGGATAATCTGTTGTTAGATTTAAATCGATCAGATGTAAATAGATGCACCGAGCACGCTCTAATCTACTTTTAACTTTTACATATTGTTGATAACGACGTCGATCTTTTGCTGTGACCGTTGTTAAGCGAGACAAATCCATATTGTCGTGTAAATCACTGAGTTTTACTTCACACGCTATTGCATTTTTAGCAGTACGCTGCGCAGCTTGAAATCGGTTCTCACCTGCTGTTTTAGTCAGTGCCAGTATCGCGTCAATAATATGCGCTTGAAAACCCATAGCACGAAGCTCATCCGTCGTTGTCGTAGTATCTTCTAAAATGTCATGTAATACAGCGACGATTTTAGCATCGGGATGTTGCACATTTTGCATCACACGAAGTGGATGCTGAATATAAGCTTGACCCGCTTTATCGACTTGTCCGAAATGGCGTTCAGTCGCCAATGAAATCGCGTTTTCTAAAGTTGAAATAAAGAATCTCCCCCTTCGTGGTCTTTTTTATTTTTCTTCATCATATTAACCAATGAATACAGATATTTGTAGCTCTAAGCGCTACTTGAACGACACAGATTGACTCGTAAAATACATATCTACCGTGGCTTATCGTGAGGTAGATCTTTTGAAAATACTTCTATGCCATTCGTGCCAACATTTCCAAAGTAATTTTTTTCACCTCTTCTTTACTTTGCTGAATATGGCTGCGCATTTTCTCTAATGCCGCTGTCACATTATGCCCAAGGATCAATTGTAAAATCTGTTGATGCTCTGCATAAGTGGCTTCAATTCGATAATCTTTAGAAAAATCTAAGCGACGAATAATACGAATTTTTTCACTCACATCCCGATGCACCTTTGCCATTTCACTATTACCGATTGCTTCAAGCAATTGGCAGTGAAATGCTTCATCTTGCATCGATAAAGTTTTTAAATCATGCAAAAACTGCTCAGGCGGAATACACCACACATTTACTAAGTCCTGTAAAGCCTGTTTGAGTTGTTCTGGTTCCATTTTGCAGAGCTGCTCAATGGCATAGCATTCCAGCAAAATCCGTAAATCATAGAGTTCTTCATAGGCTTTAAAATTGAGTGGCTTCACCTCCCAACCGCTACGAAAATTTACCCTTACATAGCCATCTTGCTGTAAACGGTATAAAGCCTGCCGTACGGGCGTACGGCTCACTTCATACAACTCGGCAATTTCAGATTCGGTGAAACGTGCGCCCGGTTTGAGCTGGAAATCAAAAATATCGCTTTTTATTTTTTGGAAAACCAGCTCAGACAAGTTTTCTGAGCTTTTCCCAACAATAGCTGAGCTCATGTTTATTCCATATAAACTAGCGGTTCACCGCTATGTACCGTTTGTCCTGCACGGCAGATAATCGCTTTCACTATGCCGTCATCATCGGCATAGACTGGAAGCTCCATTTTCATCGCTTCAATAATGGCTACAGTCTCACCTTTCTTCACAGACTGTCCAGCTTCGACAAAAATTTTCCAAATGTTGCCGGTCATCGATGCATTTAAGGCTGCATACCGGCTATAGTCGGTATCATCTTGCAGGATTTCCATTTCCGCAGGTGCATCAAACTCATCTTTCCAGCGTTCAACTTCAGTTGTAAATGCCTGCTGCTGCTGTGCTTTAAATTCGGCAATACTGTCCTTCTCTGTTTCCAAAAAGGCTTGATAGGCTGCAAAATCAAATTCAGTTTCTTCAATTTTGATTTCCGCCACACCATTGGCAAAGTCAGCACGGAATTGATCCAGTTCAGCTTCGGTTACTTCATAATATTTAATTTGATCAAAGAAGCGTAAGAACCATTGCTGATCGCCAAACTGTTTGTTCTTTTTAAACTTATTCCAAATAGGCAGTGTACGGCCAATCAATTGATAACCGCCTGGTGAATCCATGCCATAAATACACATGTACATCCCGCCAATACCGACTGTACCTTCTGCGGTAAAGGTACGTGCAGGATTATATTTCGAGCTGAGTAAACGATGACGTGGATCAATTGGTACAGCACAAGGTGCTGTTAAATACACATCGCCCAAACCTAAAATTAAGTAATTGGCATCAAAAAGAATGTTTTTGACTTGCTCACGGCTGTCTAAGCCATTAATGCGCTGAATGAAATCGACGTTATTTGGTAACCACGGCGCTTTAGCACAAACACTTTCTTGATAGCGTTCTACAGCACCTAAAGTGGCCGAGTCCTCAAATGCCATCGGCAAGTGAATAATACGGGATGGAATCTTGATTTGGCTCAAATCTCCCATCTCATTTTCGAGTCCTAATAAGAACTGAATTAAATTCGCTTGGCTGAAACACAATCCATCATATTTAATTTGCAGTGAACGCACACCCGGTGAAAGCTCTAAGATGCCATCAATATTCGCTTCACGAATCAGCTGCATCAGTCGATAAACACGTAATCGCAAAGCCAAATCGAGGACGTTTTCGCCATATTCCAGCAAGATATAACTGTCACCTGCCTGACGATAGACAGCTTTCGGCGCATGTGCATCTGCTTCACGCACCGCCAATATCCCTTCAGGCTTACACTCAAAATTTGCCAACTCTGACTTTTCAGGCGCTTGAGCAAAGTTTTGAATATCGGCAATTTGCTGAACTTCTAAGGCATTGGCTTGTTCCACACTCATTGGATAGAAACTGATGCTGTCATCTGCCTTCAGTTGACCAATCTTCCAAAGTTCTGCTTTGGCAATCGTCACTGGGCAAACAAAGCCTCCGAGGCTTGGACCATCTTTCGCCAAAATCACAGGGAAATCACCAGTGAAATTAATCGCCCCAATGGCATATTCACAGTCATGCACATTGGATGGATGCAAACCTGCTTCACCGCCATTTTCACGTGCCCAACTTGGTGTTGGGCCAGTTAGGCGAATACCTAAACGGTTTGAGTTAAAGTGCACATTCCATGTTGAAGCAAAAAATTCTTCTATATATTCAGATTTAAAGAAATCTGGTGCACCGTGCGGGCCATAGAGCACGCCAATTTTCCATTCTTTGCCATAGCTTGGAATACGTTCTGCTGCCAAAGCTTGCGGTACTGCTGTTGCAATTTCCAGTCCATCCAAAGGCAGGCTTGGATTGACCATCTTAATCATGTCACCTGCACGCAGTACTCGCCCTGCATGACCACCAAAATTACCCAATGCAAAGGTTGAGCGGCTGCCTAGATATTCAGGTACATTTAGTCCGTTGCGGATTGCAAGATACGTACGGCAACCCGACTCAACTTGTCCAAGTACTAATGTTTGCCCTGCTTTGATGCTGATCGGTTGCCAAAAATCGACATTCACACTATCTAGAGTCGCGCTACATGGCGCACCTGCAAGGGCTACAATGTTGTCTGCATGAAATTTTAGACTCGGCCCTTGTAAGGTAAACTCAAAGCCTGCTGCCGATTTTGGATTACCGACAATTTGATTGGCCAACTGAAATGCATAATCATCCATCGGGCCTGATGGCGGTACACCAATATCCCAATAGCCCACACGCCCCGGATAGTCTTGAATCGTACTTTGCGTTCCCGGTTGCAGCACTTCAATTACATTTGGCACGTATTTAAAATCATCCAGTAGACGTGTCCAGATTTGCATATTTTCAAAGCGTGCATCTGAAACTACGGTATGTGCATAGTCTAAGTTGGTACTGATGCCATTCAGGCGGTTTTCAGCCAAGGCTGTTTTTAGCTTAGCAATCGCACTGTCTCGGTCTGCGGCATGCACAATAATTTTGGCAATCATCGGGTCAAAATATTGTGAAATTTCAGTACCTGTAGACACCCACGTATCCACACGAATGTCTTCAGGGAAATATACATCCGTGAGTACACCCGGACTTGGCTGGAAGTTTTTCACTGGATCTTCCGCATAAATACGCACTTCAATGGCAGCGCCATTGGGCTGAATATTGCTGAGTTTTTCCCAATCTAAAGCATCACCTGCTGCCACTTTCAGCATGCATTCAATCAGATCTAAACCCGTCACCATTTCCGTTACAGGGTGTTCAACCTGCAAACGGGTATTCACTTCAAGGAAATACACTTCATCACGGGCAGCATCATAGATAAACTCAACCGTACCTACGCTGCGGTATTTCACCAATTGACCAAGCTCTACAGCAGCACGGTGCAATTTTTGACGTGTTGCTTCTGGTAAGTGCGGTGCAGGTGTTTCCTCAACGACTTTTTGGTTACGGCGCTGCAATGAACAATCGCGCTCCCCAAAAGCAACGACTTGACCTAAACCATCACCAAAAATTTGTACTTCTACGTGACGAGCTTTATCGACAAAACGTTCGAGAAACACGCCCGCATCTTTAAAGAACTGCTCGCCTAGACGCTTTACACTTTCATACGCATCTTTTAATGATTGTTCATCATCACAGCGGGTTAAACCAATCCCGCCACCGCCCGCAGTACTTTTCAGCATGATGGGATAGCCAATCTCTGCAGCAGATACGAGTGCTTCATCCAAACTTGCCAATAAACCTGTGCCGGGTGTCATGGGTACATTGGCTGCCGCAGCCAATTCACGTGCACGATGCTTCAAACCAAATTCTAAAATTTGTTCAGCCGTTGGCCCCATAAAAGCAATGTTATTTTCTTCACATGCACGGGCAAAGTCGGCACTCTCAGACAAAAAGCCATAACCGGGAAATATTGCTTCAGCGCCGGTTTGTTTGGCTGCTTGAATCAATTTTTCAATACTTAAATAAGTTTCTGCAGGTTTAACACCTTCAAGTGAAACCGCCACATCTGCATCTAAGACATGCTGTGCATAACGGTCTGTCTCTGAATACACGGCAACTGATTGAACACCGAGTTTCTTTAATGTACGAATCGCACGAACAGCAATTTCACCACGGTTTGCAATTAAAACTGTTTTAAACATGATTATTTCCCCGAATTTTTTAATTTGATTTTGCTGTTGTTGCTTGCAGTGATTGGATATAAGCGCGCCAGCCGCCAAATTCACTGATATTTTTTGCACCGTTTAGGCCATAAGGTTCACAAATAAAGCCTTTCACCCAACGTCCATCGGCAAGCTCGATATTGCCCATACCCAGTGGTGTTGGAATTTCAGCAACAAATTCACCAAAGCGTGCTTTTGGAATATCCCAAAGCTCGACAATAATTTTTTGACCCGCTTCCTGACGCGCTAAACCTGGTTTCGGAGGTACTGTGCCCGGCAGTGCATAGAGGGCGTAATCGGCAGAAGTGGTTGTGGTTTCAACATGCACGGCTTGGCGTGTTGTCAGTTGGAAATTGAGTGGCATGCCTGTGAGATGTGCGCCTACGACTGCAACTCGAAAATGTTGTGCGGATGGTGCAGACATGACTGAATTTGCTTCAGGCAATGTTTTCGCTACTGCACCGAGTGGTAATTTCAAATGCTTTTGCCATTTTTCGGCAAAATCTGCTAAAGCCGTATCGTGCCAAGCCGGTGCAATGAATGTGATTCCAAAAGGCAGCCCGTCGGCACGAAAGCCTGCAGGTACAGCGATGGCACTCAGGTCTGCTAAATTGGTAAAGTTGGTATAGGTGCCAAAGTGGCTATTATTTTCAATTGGCGATTCAGCCATTTCTGCAAGTGTGTGTATGGTTGGCGAGCTTGGCACCACTAAGGCATCAAATTGCGCTAAGGTTTGCTGAATGTCTCGAGCCAATTCTTGCTTTAAATATTCGGCGTTATAAGCATCCACCGCAGTGTACTGCTGGCCTTTTTGAATAATTTCTAGAACTGTTGGATCAAAGTCTTGTACCGATGTTTCTAATAAGTCTGCAACTGCAGCAGTACGCTCTGCAACCCATGACCCTTGGTAAAGTTGGCTCGCCAATTGACTAAAAGCACTGAAATCAATTTCAGTTAGTTCTACACCTAAATTTTTTAATTCAATTAATGCTTGCTGAAATGCAACAGCAGATTGAGCATCGCCAAAAAAATCTAATTGTTTTGGAATGGCTAAATTTAATTGTGCGCTGAACTTTGCAGGCGCTGTAGCAGGATTCACACGTGAATAACTATCGGTTACATCAAAACCTTCCATAACTTCTGCCACTGCAGTTGCATCAACGACAGTTAAAGCAAAAATTGAAATGCAATCTAAGCTTTTACACGCAGGCAGTAAGCCAGTATTTGAAAAGCGACCTTTGGTCGGCTTTAAGCCAACAATATTATTAAATGCTGCGGGTATACGCCCTGAGCCTGCTGTATCTGTACCGAGCGCAATCGGGACTAAACCGCGCGCCACCACACTGCCTGAACCTGAACTTGAACCACCGCTTACAAAGTCAGAATTAAAAGTATTCGGCACTGCACCAAATGGCGAACGTGTACCGACCAATCCTGTGGCAAATTGATCTAGATTAGTTTTGCCTACAATAATCGCACCCGCTTGTTTTAAGCGTTGCACCACATAGGCATCTTCAGTTTTTATGTCCGTAAATAATTTAAACGCAGCCGTTGACGCAAAGCCCACCACATCAATATTGTCTTTCACTGCAATAGGCACACCAAATAAAGGTAAGGCCCCAGCATTTTCGATTTGTTTTAAAGCGTCAATCTGTGCAGTTAATTGTTCTATAGAGGCAATTGAAATCCATGCTGGATCTGCATGATCAAATTGCTCGACCAAGGCATATAATTCTTCGAGTTGAATTGTGTTATTCGTGTAGCCCGCTTTCCATTCCGCTAAAGTCCAGCCTAAAGTTTTTATTGGGTTCATTGATGTGCTCATTCTTGTATCCAAGTTTGAATACTGTATTGCACACATCATGCCAACTATAATTATTATTTATTTTTCAATATCTTAATACAAAAATACAAATCATTTACCTATTCTGTATAGGCAGAACAATACGCTAAGTGTTCTATTAAGTTTCTCATCTCCACTATTTTGGTGCATAACTTTTAATATCGTGTTTTCAATAGATTCTTTTCATTTAGATGCGGATATAAATACAGTGAACTTTCTATTTTCACTCTTTATAAACTTTCAATTTAAATGTTTTTATGACTTTGAACTTAGAATAAAAACAACTGAGAAATATTTTGAATTTTATATATAGAAAAAGATACATCAATGAAGGCTAAAGCAATATTAATCTTAGAGATTGATAGAAGTGAATAGAAATAGAGAAATAAAAAAAGCAGTTGATTTGCAAAATTTAGTTGGAGAATAAAAACTAAAAAATGGTGCGCTCAGCGTGCACAAGATCGTATAAATATATAATTGTTTTATATGATTTTATTTTTATTTATAATATTTTGTACCGCTAAATGTACTACTAAAATAAAAAATGCTCTGGGTTCTAGTCCTTAATTCATAGTGCACAACCAACACGCATTAATTTTCGGAAAGCTACAGCTCTACTATGTCAAGGACAAGCTAATATATTAAATATCAATATTTTAATTTAATACTGACGCTAAGTTGTCGCATATTTCATTTAATCCATTTATGCATTTTACTTCATACTTATAGTTTGTTCGGGATGATATTCACATTACATAATCATATACTCACATGATCTTAAGATACGGATGCTAACAATGATTGTCATGAAGAAAAATAAAAAGCCCTCACTTGAGGGCTTTTACTTTTAAAAAATAGCTTTCAAAGCATTAAAAGCTGTCTTAACTGCATTAATAAAACGGATAATCAAAGGAATCCAATAATCAAGATTATTAAACACTTCCTTGATTTCCTTTTTAGCGTACTCAATAACCCAACTACGCTTTTCTTCACCAGATAAAGTACTGTTCTTTAGTTTCTCAGCTGCATCCATGTACTTTGCGATTTGGCTCAGAATCGGCCCACCTGATTCTGCAATTTCCAAGGTGGATTTAGATACTTGTTCAATGGTTATTGTAGTCATGCCTTATACCCCTTTTTCATGTTTAATGATGACTTCAGCCACAGCTTTTGCTGCAAGCCAATATTTTTCATTGAATGCAGCAAGTTCGGCTTCATTCGAAATAAAACCAAGCTCTACAATTAACCCGCCAGCATTCACGTATGCCAGTCGACCACGCGCAGATTTAGACTGATCAATCCAGCCATTGTCACCACGTAATCGACTACCAAGAGCATCCGCTACGGCTTTGGATAAGTCTTGAGCAAGCTTTTTGTCTTTTGGCAGTGCGATAGTTTCAATGCCATTCGCCTGTTTTGATGTTGCGGCATTCATGTGAAATTCGACTGCTACACTTGAGCCTTTAATTAATTTTACCGCAGCAGACAATGGATCGTTTTTAGTGCCAATACCATCGGTTTTGACTTGCAGCCCTGCTTCATGCAAATAATGAGACACTGCATTGCGGAAGTTGACCACTAGATCGGCTTCTTTGTATTTGCCGTTTACTGCACCCGGATCAGTATTACTATGCCCTGCTGTGATTGTGGCGAAGCCTAAAGGCTGATTGTGTAATTGTGGCTGTGCAATCTTACGACCTATCCAGCTCAAAGCTGGCAATACTGTACCAATAATGAAAGGCGCATATTGTTCAGGGATAAAATTAAAGTCTAATGCCCACTGCAGCACTAAAACCGCAAGCATTAAAAAAGCCCCCAGAAATGGGAGCTTTACAGATAAATATTTAAACGCACTTTCGTTAATCAGCTTCACGCTTCACCTCTCTTTTTAAATTTTGCATACGCTGTTCATATTCAGCTTTTCGCATTTCATGTTCAGTCTGTTCTCGTTTATTTCTCTGAATTGAGAAGTAAAATTGAATAATCAAACCGATTACAGCAACAGACAAGCCACCCCACGCAATAACATCAACTTTCGCTAAAAATGCAAAAAATGATGTTGCCCCTGCGGAATAGGTAACTTTCTGAGTAATTGCGACAGCACTTGCTTCAAGCACTGTCTGTGTTTCAGACATCGGTTTCCCCTAATTTTTGGCAATAAAAAAACACCTGAAGGTGCTATAAACTAACTGCGTCAACTTGTTCTCTTGTTTCAGCTTCATAAATCAATTGTCTTGCGATTCGCCCACGCTCATGTGCGCTCGCAATATGCTGTTGTAATGCTTCATATAGATGTTTCACTTGGTTGCTGCTTAATGCAACTACTGTATTATCAGCTAACGTCCACACTTGATCGACTCCAGCCATTGCTGCGCCCATGATGCGACCCTGAGAAACCTGATCTGAGTCGTATGTCTGCCCCTCAAACACAAAACCACTTATCTCAAGCGCGTTACGCTGTTGTTTCAATTCCTCCCATTTTTGATCCTTCAAGTCATCAAGTGTGCGCGGATCGACCCATTCCTTAGTTGCATAATCAAAATAACTATAATCGTCAGGCGGATCGCCAAGCGGAATAAATGCGCCACCATCCCAATAGTAATCCGGCGACTCAGGAGCGTACCCAATGATAAAATACGGCGCTGGTACGCTGACGCTTTTAAGATCAAATGTCTGCACTTCAATAATGTTCAGCAGCCTACCGTGGGCATCAATCATACTTATCTTCATCGTTTAGCCTCCAATAGCATCCAGTCGCACTTCATGTTTTGTTGCATCACGTTATGCTGATCTTGTGATGTTGCGTATGTACGCATTTTTACCCAATAATTTGCATTACCACTATTTGTAGGTACGTCTAAGTGCATAAATTGCGCATCAATGACAAGTATGTACTGAACGTCTCCGAACGAATCGTATACTTGTTTAGTAGGAAATTTTCGGTACTCTAGTGCTACCGTATCACGCATTAACCATATCTCGCAGTATGCTGAAACAGCGAGCGCATAACCTGTATAGCTACCGTACATTTGAACCCAGCTCATTACGCGCTTAGTGTTCGCCGCAGTAACTGCGAAGGATACGGTATCATTCCATGCGCTTTTTACAAGTGTCCCTGACGTTACTGATCCGTAAGCGAGTTTTAGCGTATCAACCTGCAAGTCACCAATCTTACCTGTTGTCACCGCCAAGTTATTGATCTTCGCAGTAGTCACAGCAGCATTATCAATCTGCGCAGACTTCACCGCCAACTGCTTGATATGAGCTGTATCTATAGACGCATAATCCATAAACGCCGACTTCATATAAGCGCCGATTGGAAACACAGTCCCTGTATTTAGGTCTGTATAAGGTGTGCTGCGGAAAATGAATGGGTAGTAGCCTGTGCTGCCACCGCTTCCGATTGCAAACGAGTCAAAATTTATGATGAAATTAGACTCTTTGCCAGTGTTAGCACCACCCCAACCTGCCACCTTGCCGTTGACGTCTAGTTTGATGTACTTCTGGGCGTATAAGCCATTGACTGATTGGCTGACCTCCTGAATTGATGCGGTGTTTTGGCCTACAGTTGTTTGCAAAGTGTTGATTTGAGATGCTGCTGCACTGTCCGCATCAGCCAAAACTTCTAGCTCTTGCTGAATAGTGGCAATACTACTTTGCAAGTCATCACCAACTTGCGCTTGTAAAGTGTCAATTCTCAAGCCAAGTGCTGAATCAGCATCCGCACGCGCAGTAGCTTCTGTTGTAATTGCAGCTGTGTTATCTGCGATCTGTGCAACAGTAGTGTCGATGCGCTGACTTAAAGCTATGTCGTTTTCAATCATTGCTGATTGCAAAGTCCATGTTCCCGCAAAGCCCTCGGTTGAGCCGATGTAATCTTCACTTGAGCCAACCATTGCCGGATTGACTTGCGCATACACACCGTCAATCTTGGTTGTATTTGCTGTTACTCGCCCATTAATTTCAGCAACATTCGCATTAGTTTGATCCAATGCACCCGCACTAGCTTTAGTTCCAAGCTCGACAGTTAAAGCGTTGATCTGTGATGCATTTGCGCTTGACTGCGATGCTGCCACGTTTGCTGTTGACAAAGCTGTTGCCGCGTTTTGGTTTGCTGTGTCTGCTGTGTCTGCTGCTTGATTAGCTACTGCATTCGCTTGAGATGCCAAACTTGCCGCAGAACCCGCTTCTGTGGCTGCTGTTTCAGCTTTGGTTAATGCAGTTGCAGCGTTTGTTTTCGCTGTGTTTGCATCACCCTCAGCAACAGTTACACGGCTATCTAAAGCCTGAATTGCTTGCGTATTCGCGGTATTGCCTGCGACTGCTGTATTCACTTGCTGCTGAACATTAGCAAGCGCAGTATCATTACTGCTCTTGTAGTTATTCAGTGCTGTTAAATTTGCAAAATCTCCATTTTCGCGATCTAAAATTTCTTGCGTCAAGCCATCATTAAGATCATTTACAGCTAGAATGCGTGCTGCTGTTTCCGCATTTAATTCATTGTTGAGTTGATCAACTTCAATTTGCACAGCAGTAATATCATCAATCAGATTGCCGATATCTCCATCAAGTCCTGCAATGGTGTCGATCTTATCGATCTTGGTTTGCAGATCTTGATGCAGCTGCGATTCAGTAATCTTACCTGACAAAATATCAAGAACAGCCGACGCATCTGCCGAAGTTGTAGCACTAACCCAATCCGACCATGGGCCAATATTCCCGATGCGATCAATCAAACGACCTCTGAAATAACTTGTCAGATTTGGCTGCATACCTTGAATGGTATGTGTATCCGTTGGATAAGCAAACAAACCTAAGAGCGAAGCGTTTGCACCATTGTCTGTAGTTGCAATCTCAATTTCTGTGTAAGCCGTGTCAAGCGCACCAACCGCAGGGAAACTCCAATCTAAACGATAGCCGAATAAGATACCTGTTGCTGCTAAATTAGCAAGCGCAGGCGGCGAACCTGTTTTTCCTGATAATGCGGTCAACATGGAATAAGTTGGCAATGATGCAACATCGAATGCAGAAATTGCAGTCACACGCGCTTCATAGTTGCCTGAGTAAATGCCTTGAACTTCAACTGAGTTATTGCCAGTGAGCGGCATTTTAATCCAGTTGCCATCATCTTTGCGCCATTCAACTTGATACTTTGTGGCACCTTGAGCCTGATCCCAAGTAATCAGCATGGTTTCAATAGATAGACCTTGCTGCACCATGTTTTCAGATGAAATTAAAACATTGGTTACTGGCGCTTGAGTGGTTGGGTTAATGATTGAAATTGGGCGCTCATCAATGAAGGCTCCAAAGTCGATTGCATTGTATTTCGCTGACTCGTATTGCAAGCCCGTGATTGAAAACTGATGTTTGTCGTCTTGAGTAATGCTCATGACGCGAAACTTCATGGTTTTTAAATCTTGAGCATCAACGACCCATACGTTTTGTGGAGCAACAGAGTCAAACGCAACTGTGACTGTGACTGCGCGTCCAATTTTTGATGAAACAATTCGTGTTTGCGCTTTGCCATCTTCACCATTGACAACAAGACGATCACCAGCACGGCACACTACATCATCACGATCTAAAGTAATGGTTTTTTGATCTGCTGATACCAATGATACACGACCACCATTCGCGCGACCTGCAAATAGTTCATCTGCAATTTCGATCACTTTCCCTGGCTGTGGAATGTAACCATCAAGACCTACTTTAAAACTGACTGAACGCACTTCAAGTTGTTCAGACTTTAATGCCCATAATCCTGCACGTTGCGCTTGACCTTCAGAAGTACAACCCCACGCATCAATCTCGGCAATTCGAACACCTAATTTTGCGATTGCTGGCTCATCACGCACATAAACATATTCAGTTTTATAGTGATTTGCAGGGTTGTCCCACGCCACTTTAGCAACAGTGTGTCGATCACGCGCACGTGTGCCTGAGTATTCAAAAATACCGTCAGTGACGTTCGCGCGGGTGTAAGTGAAATAAGTGTCTTGGGGAATATCTGCATCACAGACGATTGAGTTACCATCCCAATAACTAATTGCACGGAAGACACCTGCCAATTTAGTTAAAATTGCAAATGCATCTTCGGTGCTTTGCAAATAAACATTACAAGTGAAACGCGGCTCTTCGCCGCCTTTGCCATCTGATACTTTCTGATCGCAGTATTGCGCAAGACGATACAGCGACCACTTATCTAACATTGCAGATGTAAGTCGATCACCCAGCGCATAGCGCTTGGATGTACAAATATCGTAATAAATCCATGCTGGATTATTGGTATATGCACGCTTAAAAGTGCCATCCCACATGCCTGTATAGGTACGTGCCGCAGGATCATAATTTGAGGGCACTTGCAGCTTAATGCCCTTTAAATCCACTGCGATTTTCGCCACGTTTGAAAATGTTTCAGCATCGTATTGCAAGCCAAGTAACGCCGTATTTGGATAACTTAACTTAAGATCAATTACTTCAGTTAGCGCATCAACATACATCTTGTCACTGATATATTCTGATGTTGAGTTGGGTGTGATTCGACGTACGCGAATAGTCCATCCGCCATCCGATTTTGGCAAATCAATACGGTGTGAGCGTTCATAGTTTGCAGATGTTTTATTCGAAACTTGAGTATTTAAAACTTCGGTCCACGTGCCGCCATTAGTTTGCAAATCGATTGCATATTGAATCGTGATACCTTTCACATCGCCATTTTCAGCATTTTGTTGGCGTAACGGCCCCCATTTAAACCGAATGCGCACAGCATCCAGATCAGTGTTGGAAATAGCACGAACCCATGGCGTACCAGAAACCAATTCAACACTGATTGCAGTTTCAGATGAAATATCTGGAAAGCCTTCAATGTGTTCCTGATCGTTGGTGCCAAATCGAAAATCTGCCTGTACATCCTGAAAATTCGATCCCCCATTAGGGTTATGCAGTGGTGTCTCTTCCAAATAAACTGATTGCAGTCCATTGGCCAAACCTTCGACTTCGCCCTCTGATAGTCCATACAAAATTTTGATATAGGTTTTGGATTGCGCTGAATCTGGTGCAATCACGGCTTGTCTAGCCTTTTTCTCACCTGCTTTTGCGCCTTTAATTACTGCATTCATACTTTATCTCAGACAATAAAAAAGGCGCGATATGCGCCTGTATATTTTTAAAATATTTACATTAAATCTTCTGGATATTGACCCGCGCTTACGATAAAGCCACCCACTTCACGTTGACCGTAAAGCACTGGCACTGGATTGCCTTGAGCGACTGTTGTAACTGCACCGCCGAAACCTTTGTTTGCCTTGTTGCCGTCTTGGTTTTGGTCTTGATTGTTGTCAATTTTTGGCATTAACATCATTGCAATGCCTCCAACCATCATCCCGATACCGGCACCAATTAATGTCGTACCAAGTGGAGCACCCACCCCTGTATATACCAACACAGCCCCTACAACCACAAGTACTGCACCAATAATGGTTTGAAAAAGCCCACCATCCCCACCTGCGCCTTTGACCTTGGGCACCACTTTGATAACCTTTGCAGATGTAGTCATATCCAGTTCAGCTTCACTGATATTTTGCTTATCCTGAAATACTGCGAACTCTAAGCCCTGCTCATGTGCATGTAGCATAAAGTGTTCAAAGCCGGGAATCTGCACACATAAAGCCCGCATGGCTTCACGTGTATTTTCAACATCAAGCCGAAATTCTTTACCAAATTTTTTCGCTAAGATGCCGTAAAGTCTAATTTTTTTGAGCATATCGAACCACCTTTACCACACGTTCTTGCCACTGTGGGCCAAAGATTTCACGTACAGATTTGCGACCGTATGGATGATGCAGAATGATTGATGAGCCGACACATGATTCTGTTTGCTCTGATTTCAATTCAGTCTGATCACCAAGCCAAATCACTGCATGATTCACATGCTCAGTCCGCCCAACACGACATAGCAAAACATCGCCATATTGCATATCAGTGACTTCAATAAAACCTGCATCACCAAAGCCATCCAGATACAATGATTTATTATCTTTAGACTCCCACCATCGGTCCTGACGTTCAAAATCAATTAATTGAATATCAAGCTCTCGCTGATAAAAATCACGCACGATTGAATAACAGTCTTGAATTCCGTGAATATAGTTGCGACCAACTAGTGGCGCACGATAGCCACACGGTTCATATACTTCAAACTCGACATCTGGATAAGCACAAATCACCCATGGCTTTTGATGTAATTCAATCTGAATAAGATCAAGCTCGGATGCACGTGCGGAAGCATTTGGGTGCGAATGTACATAAGCCTTAATTTCACCTAAATCTTCTACTTCGGCTAAATCTTCAGGATGAATTTCAAATTGATCTTGATGAGAGGAAATATTACGACATGGCACATAGTAGTCATCAATAATCACTCCGCAGCACTCAAGCGGGAAGCTCTCTTCAGCATGTGCAAGAATGCCTGCTTTCAACATTTCGGTAAGTTTCATCACATTAAACTCGACGCAGGAAAGCCACCAAAGTGGATCTCATTGTTACGAATACGGCATGACGACAATCGGCCGGAGCAACGATCTAATGCCGGATTGTCTGTTGGTTCATCTTTATCAGTGAACATTGCTGCGCCTGTGTACTGGCATTCTTCACCGCGAAAATTACCCATCGCACACCAGTGACAGTAATTTGAGATCTGCCGAACTGGTATTTTTAGACCCTCAAAATCGATTGGGTTCGACAGTTCAAACGTCACTGCTTGCGCATTTTCAGAAGTCTTTTGCTCGATATACCACAGCTGCTCTTTCGCTTCATTTGATGCTGTCAGATTGCCTTGTGAGAAATTTTCAGCATCAAGATATTTGGCCAAAGTGGTAATCACTTTCAGCTTTGCACCAGCGAAATCACTAAACTGCAAACAGTAAGCTGATATTGCGCCTTGAATGCCACCAATATTATTCGCCATGCTTAAAGTTGGTGCAGACGCTTTGCCATCGGAACGCATTTCCAAACCCGACACTTCCAGCGCCATTGGCTCAAATGTTTGGCCCTGCCAGATGATATTTCGTTGCCATGCTTTTTCATTGCCAGAATCAAAAACTTTACCAATTGAGCCTGTATCAGCACCAATTAATTCAGCTGAGCCGATGGACGTATAAATGCGCTCCCAATCTTCATAAGATATATGCCCATGAAAACGTAAAATGCCCGCACCTAAGTTGCGAGCATCCAATTCAAACAGGGTGATTAAGCTTTCTACATAGAGTTTTTGAAAATCACTGTTTAGCGCCATTCATCATCTCCGAAACTGCTTGAGCAATCCCTGTTGGCTGAAAATCCGCAGGTGTTTTTGATGTTGGCATTTCATATTCAATTGGCGGTAACGCTTGCAAACGAATATCAATCCAGCGGTTTTCTGTGATATCAATAGGCTGAGTTAAATCAGCAACAATTGATGCTGTTTCAAGATCAAACTTTTTCTTATATGTTTTTACCGAAATGTCGCCATTTTCTAATGATGTATAGATGACTGAAAATAAGACATTCCCATTTGCATCTTTTGGCGTTTCAACATACCAACCTTCTTGTGCAAAACCAGTTGAACCTGTAATTAGATAATCCCCTGTGCCAAGTTTTTCTAAAACAATTTCTTGTTTTTGAGCCTCATCATTCAAATCGATTTTGTCAGAAAAAAGCTTAACAATTGGAGAGGCTGCTTTAATGAAACCGTTTGGATCTACAGTGGTATTTACGCTTGTAAAAAAATAAGCCCACGGAGACCAACCCGGACCCATATTTTTTACTCTAAAACCTAGTTCGGGAGAAGTATAGCTATAAGCGGTTTGAACCTTTCCCAACATACCAATTGGATCTAAGTTTCTGGTGAATACACAGCTATATAGAAATTTCGGCACACCATTCGGCAACCCTACATCCTTGTCGCAAAAAACAATATCCCCTATTGATAGATCATCAAGTGAAATAGCACTATTTATATTCAGCGGCTTGGCCTTAAGAGCTGCTTGGCAAATATTTCTCTGCTCTACTAAATCCAAATCATTCATTCCCACCAAACGACTCGCAGCGTGCGCATTGTTAGTAAAGTTTTCATTGAATTTTGTTGCAGCTGAACGAAAAGTATCACCACCTGCGCCACTTGGTGCTGTGCCTAAATTTGCAGTTTGAATAGCCATATTTTTCTCACAAAAAAGCCCCAACATGTGGGGCGTGAAATTGATTTAAATCAAGGGTAAAAGACTTGGGTGAAGGTTGTGGAGATTGACCAGACCAATCCACCAACCTGTCGTGGTTGGTATGAAGTTCCAGTCTTAACTCTCACCTCGCCATCCAAAGGAGAATCCCATAAAAATGAGTCAGCACCTTTGTGGCGATCAAAGAAGGCTTTAATTGCGATAATCTCATCCTTGTAGCCAGTTCTCTGATAGGCCCATTCGCCTTTTCGGTTGTTGATGCCAACCGAGATGCTTTGCTCATACCCATCGCCGAATCTGCTAGATAACACATTGAAGTTTTGAGTATCCGAGCTGCCTTCTAGATCGCACGGGAAAGTAAATTTTTCGTTGCTCATTTAGATAACAGCCCCCCTTGACGTTGCTCTCTGCGAATTACAGCCAGAGTCATATTTTCCATCATTTTCCCTAATTGCTTTGCATCAGATTCACTGGTTGTAGATCCATCAGACGCAATATGAATGGTTTGTGTGTAATAAACATCACCACCCGAGCTAGAGCTATTAGCACCACCCGAATTAATCGCACTCACAGCACCCATACCAACACGGTGAGTATCTGCAACCAATCCCCCTGTCGCATAACCCCGACGAATCGACTTTCGCAAATCCTCAAAGCCTTGAGGGCCGCCTAGAGCTTTGATTTCCTCTTGGGTTAAAACACCTTCGCCTTTGTGGACGACACCTGCTGGCTCGTATTTACCACCGCGACCTGTGTAGCCACCGTTAGCGAAGCCTTTAGGGGTAGCAGCCTGAATCATTGCTACAAATGTGCCCTGATCCAACGTTGCTTTTGCAGCAGCAGCAACCTTTTGCCAGACCGTGCCCTGCTCATTCGCATAAGCATCAGATGCAGACTTCCAGACGTTTATGCCTGCCTGAGCGAGAGCAAACGATTGCTGTGCTGCATACAAAGCCCGATATGCCGATGATGATTCGCCAAGCATTGCACTAAACATACCCGAAAGCGCACCTGTCACTTGCTGAGCTTGATCTAGTTGCAAGTTGAGTTTGGCGTTTTTGTAATCCTCTTCAATCTGCAATAAAGCGGCCTTGTACTCCTCCTCCTTTATGAGTCCATATTTCCTAGCTTCATCTAAAATAGCTTCACGGTCTTCCAGTTGCTTTTGCAGTGCATACAATTCAGTCTGCCCAGTCAGATCCGCAGCCAGTGAGTCTAAATTATCCTGAGCAGTCTTTCTTTTTTTCTCATAATCATCCACATACTTAGCTGCTGTTGCCTCTCGCATAGCTGCACGTTGTTTAGCATCTGCGATTTTGCTTATCTCTTGCATCTCAAGACGATAACGCTCCTGCATCAAGTCAACCTCATGCATGTATGCTTGTTTGATTTGAAATAGTTGAGTCTCTTGAGCCAACATCAACAACGCCTGCTCTTGCTTCAACTGCTCATCAAGCAAGGCAACTGCTTTATCTCTCTGCTCTTTGGTTAGCTCTAAATCACGAGAAGCATAGAATTTTCGCTCATTAAAACTATCCTCCAATAGTTGTGATTCGGTCTTTCTGAAAGACTCATAATCATCTAGCTTGGTTTTTAAAGCGTATTCAGCAATTGCAATATCATTGTCAGCGCGAGCTTGGTATTCAACTTTGATTTCCTTGGCGCGCTCAGGTGAATAACCTGCTTTGTCAATCTCCTGCAAGTCGTCTGCTAGCTTTGAGCGAATACGAGTTACTTCATCAGCAACATTAAGCTCTAGGTTTTTGCGAAGTTCTGCTTGCTGCTCCGCCATTTTGGCAGCTTCTTCAAGCAGTTTTTCCCATTCTTTAGAGCCCACATCACCAGCTGTGAAGCCGTTTACTCCAGCGGTATAGCCTTTGAATTTTTGCCAGTAATCATTGTTGTACTTGCCAATATTCTTACCTTTTTGGACATTACCTTCACCAGCATGATAAGCGCGTACAGCCTTCTCCAAATCTCCCTTAAAGAGCTTTAAAAGGTAGGACATGTACTTTGCAGCACCCTCAGCGGATTGAGCTAAATCCGTACGATCTTTTACACCGTATTGTTTAGCCGTGCCAGCAAGGAACTGAAAGCCACCAGTCGCACCAGTTTGACTATTTACTTGATTAGACTTTCCAGTATTTCCTGTTTCAATTGCATGAATTGCTGATAATGTGCCGCTTGGCAGTCCGTATTTAGACTCAAGACCAGAAAAATTATATTTGGCTGCGTTGGCTTGAACTTTTGAGCTTGCAGTTAAAACTTTCTGCTGCTTCTCAAGTTCCTTGGTTCGCTCCTTTTCAGCAGCATTTCTGGATTCAATAACCTTTTTGTTTTGCTCCTCAATGCTATTGATTTTCAGTAAATATTTAACTTGCTCTACAGTAATCGACTTGCCTTCTTTTTGAAGTTTTAGCGCATATTCTGAGATTAAGTTAATTTGTTCTGCGTTATAACCTTGAGCCAGCATTGCTTTGGTTAAGCTTGCATTAAACTCACGATCAAACAAAGACTTCTTAAATTCAGCTTGAGCCTTGGCTGCTTTTTCCGCTGCCGTTGCGTTTTTATCAAGAGATTTGGAATTTTCATCCACACCAACTGCTGCGGTTTGTGCTTTTCGGCCTGAAAGCTCAACCTCATAACCAAATAAGCTCAGCTTGGTCTTGGTATTGGTTGCCTCTTTTGCGTTTTTTTCAAACTCAACAGTATTCGCTTTGATTGCTTCATAAACTTCCTTGCTAATGCGAAGCTCATTAAACCGCTGTACTGCCTCAGTCATGCTAATTGTGCCATTGCGAGCATCTTGCACAACTTGCACAACTTCCTTATTTCCCTTGTAAAGTTGCTCAATTGCATTCAACTGCATGTTGATCTTGCTGCTAGATTCAGACAATGCTGCGTTCTGACGCTCGAAAGCTGCCGCCATATCATTAACAGCGTTATCTTTCTCAAGACCTTTTAAAGCCAGTAATTCATCTTTTGCTTTTTTCGCTACAGCGGCTTGCTCTTCAAGTTTTGCATTTGCTTCCGCTGTACGATTCTTAAGGTACATGTAGCCAGCGGCTAAGCCTGCAACACCCAAAGTAATTGCACCAATTGGGCCACCAGCCAAAGCAAGCATTCTTGCGCCAATTGCTCGACTTGCATTAAGTGCATTCTGAGCTGCTGTATTTGTCGCTATAGCTGCCGTGGTTTGATTTAATGCAATACGATGTGCAATTTCTGCTTGAGTTAATCGCATGGTTGCTGCTGCGCGTGCTGTTCTCGTGGTTGCGCTATTTAACTCTTGTCGAGCTAAACCAATTTCAGATATGGCTTGAGCTGCGATTTGTCGCGTTCTTTGCACTTCAAGTGCCGCCAATTGAACTTGAGATTGCAATACCGCTGTATCTGCTGCGCGACGTGCTACTGATGCTGCAATTGATCCCTGAATGGCAACTGTTTGAGCTAGTATGGTTTTTGTGAGTAACGCCACCCCACCTACCATAGCAATATTAGCAATTGTGCCTAGATTATCAGCAAGACCGCTGATTGCGGCTGACAGTCCTGCTGCTGCACCACTTCCTGCACCTGCCGCACCGACGAATTTGGTCACTTCATTGGATAGTTGGGTGAATGACTGCGCAATCGTGAAATCTGTTTTGTTAAAAAGATCATCAATATAAGGTTTGGCTTTACTTAGCGCTTTAACAAGCTCATCGCCTGTAATTTTACCCTCAGCCGCCATGGCTCGAAGCGAACCAACATTGGTGTCCATCCCCATTGCAATTGCTTTTAAAAGGCCCGGTGCTTGTTCAGCAATTGAGTTAAACTCTTCACCACGCAATACACCAGATGCTAAAGCCTGCCCAAACTGCATCAATGCAGCTTCAGCACTAGCAGCACTACCACCCGAAACAGAAATGGCTTTTGACACGGTTTCAGTTAATGCCGCTGTTTGCTTCATGCTAATACCAAGTCGATCCGCATTGTCTGCAAAGCGCTGGTAAACCATAGCTGTTGAGTCCCATGAGGACGCTGTTTTCTGAGCAATAGCAAAAGTATCATTCATTGCTGTGTTTAGCTCGGACTGTGAATCAGTCACAAGCTTTAATCTGTTTTGCAAACCCGTATAGGTATCCATCTTGGAGATAGCAGCACCAATGGTCACAATGCCAGCCATCTGCCCCACTAGTTGGCGAGTTGCTACAGACATTGAGTCCATAGATCGTGATGCGTAATCACCATTGCGTTCTATGTTTTGAAGTTCTCGTGCTACATTTCTTGCATTTCGTTCAGCATTTCTTGAGTCGATTACGATTCGCAATACAGATTCTTGGGCCATTTCGCTTTCCTTTAGGCAATAAAAAAGCGCCTAAAGGCGCTGGGTTTGGGTATTAAAAAACCCACCGAAGCGGGTTTGTGCTTTAGTTAAAGCTTTTTGTACCAGTCGAGCATTTCATTCAGTTTTTTTGTGAAGCCGGTTAGATCTACCTCGGAATCTTTGTTGTAATTGTAAGGCCACTCCCGATATCGAATAACCGCCTTTTTACCCTCTTTCATTTGTTTAACTATCAGATTTGCGTACATAGGATTGATTAACCCCTCTTTACCCGAGTAGTGGACATTATCATCAATTTTGATTGCACTTTCTGTTCCGGGGTAATGATTCCTACCAACACTTACAGCATACCTACCATCAATATAAAGAACCATTAATCTATCTCTACTGATAGAGCATATTTTTTTACCATTAAAGGCATCTTTTCTGCAGCTTGTATCCCATCCAAACAAAATGTCATTTGTGGTTTCGCTTAATGGCTTCTCTGTTATTGTGTCTTTTGGTTTTTCAGTTTTAAAGCATTCCCATGATTTATCACTTATTTCTATTTTAGAGAGGCTGCTGGCTTTAATATAACCTTCTTCTTTACTATCAATTTGGAGCCTGAAGGTTATATAGTCTTGATAGGTATCCTGATAAATATCAGCCTCAAGAAAAGTAACGGGCACATATTTATTATCAGTGGTGTACACCGCATCTCTATATGACATCTGCTCTTTATTGGCATAAATAGGCTTTGTGGCGCAGGCGGTTGAGTTGTACCAGGCTGTTTTACCTATCATGCTATTAATATAGTTTTTAGTCTCAACTGCTCGCTCAACCAACCTTTTGTTTTTTTGATCTTCCGGTGTCTCAAAGCCCCCATAAGCGTTTAGCGCTAGAAATGACAAAGTCACCATGTAAATTATTTTTTTCATTTCAATCCTTTGTAAATGAGCTTATTAATTTCTCGGCAATCTTAATCGCTTTTTTATCTTGTACAGCATTAGCTGCTTTTAGTAAGGCTTTTCCGTCAGAAATTTTCACATGATTGTAATTTGCAAAATAAGATTTGGTTCTACGCACACCATGCTCTTTACTCCAATATGCACTCATTTCAGTAAGCATTTCATCATTAAGCTTTATTATCTTTATGACTCTCTCAATAACAGCTTTATAATCACATGCTGCTAAATCCTCTTTATTTAATTGCCGCCAAGCCATAAAGAGTCTTTTGTAGTGCCCATGAAAAATATGTGGATCCTTGCACGAGTCCTCGAGTAAATTCGCTGCCTCTCTTAATTGTCCATTTTTCTTTAAACTCTCAAACCTATCAAGTAAATCCAACTTTGATAGCGCTTCACTCCTTGCAGGCACATCTAGATAATCAGTAATATCGACCAACATACCCCACCCCAAATATTTATTGTTCAGGACAAGATACTAATTTATCACTCAAAAAGAAACCTCCCGGAGGAGGCTTGGCTTTTCTAAATAAAATCTCACCTGAGCTTGCTGAAGATGCTTATAAGACTTTTTTGGATCTCAAATCCTGCATTAGATCACCAATATTAGAGGATATCGCAGAACGAACAGCCTCTGAGTCAGTATTTCCCATCGCTTTCGGTGAAGCTTTGTGTGTTTTGATTGTATTTTTATAAATCTGCTCACCGTTTTTCGTGACGATATAATCAACATCTAGATAAAAATCAACCTCTATAAAGCCAATCCAGTCGTATTCGAATCGCTGAATATCACCTGATATCTGAATATCTGCATTCCGATCAGGATTAAAACCTGCTGCGATTAACTCCTTTGTTAGTGAGGACTTTAGTAACACATCTGCTTTATCAGACATGTACATAGTTCCAATCGCTGCTGATGGCTTCTGAAATTCATTTGACTTAACTAGCCCTTTTTCGGCTGGAAGGTATTTAAACACTCCAACCCCTACATCCCCTTGGCCTTTGATTGTTGGTGATGCAACATAATTAATAGGCATTGTTGTTGAGCACCCACTCAAAACCAACCCAAACCCCAAAACCCCTGCAATTAATAATTTTTTCATGTGAATACCCTCTTATAAGTAATCACAAGATACTAATTAACCGAGAAAAAAGAAACCAACTCACGCTGATTTCTTCTGCATTCTCTTGTAAGCCTCATCAATAAACCGATTATCCAGATCAAAGATGACTACATTAAAAATATAACGCTCCACTGGTAACTCATACTGCTCACAATAGGCGTTAAGGTCGGCAATGCTTAATGCCAATGGTGTGCCTTGCTCATATCTGCGTGAGCGTGAGATGACGTTGTAGGCTTCAACTAAAGCGTTGGCTGTGTATGAGTATTGAGGCGGGTCAGGTAGTTTAATACCCAAAGCTTCACGCTGTTTTATTTCGTGTTCGCTAAGTCCGGCGTATCGGTTGAGATAGGTGTAAAGCTCTCGGACTTTCCCAAGGTTTCATCTCGATAAGCATTTGCTTCGGCCTGAATCTGGTCGGCTTGCGCTTTTACAAAGGCCCAGATTGCGACACCAATGTCACCCATATTGAAAAGTTTGGTTGCATTTTCAGGTGAGCATTCCGGTTCAATCTCTTTGCCATCTTCAACAAAGACTACGCCTTTCCAGTCAGCTACCAGATGACATGCAGCAGCTTCAAGCAATAGCTCATGATAAAGCTTATCATCACTACCGGCAGTCGCCACATCATAGCCTTTCGATGACAGTTGATTCTGTGCGCGCTCAACCGCTACCCGGTATGCCTTGTAATCAGAGCCGCGAATCTTGAACTCGGCCAATACATTCCCTTTGCCATCTTTATATTCTTTCCAAAGTGCGACTTCTTTGCTTTGTTGGATTGCTACTTTTAAAGCCATGTTTGATCTTCCAGAAGAAAACCGCCCGAAGGCGGTCTGATGTTAAGGTGCGATAATGCGCGTAATAGTTGGTGATACGTTGATATGGTTAAAGCTCACATCAAGCATAATCGTATCTTCGCCACCACCATCCGGGTGATTGGCTTCAGACACTTCTAATTGCGGGAACTCAAATGCATAACCATTGCCCTTGCCATCTTCGATAGAGAATTCTAGTGGCATGGTATCACGCGATTTCACATAGTCCACATATTCCGCAGCTTGAGCACCAAAAATAAATTGGCTGCTCAGGGTAATATCCATCATCTTTTCCAGATAGGTCTGTGCTGAAAGCTTCTGATTGCCGATACAGCGGATTGCTTCCAGATTGTTCGAGATATTCAGCTCAAGCGACTGCATACAGGCAGTACCAACAATACCCTGCCCATTTACAGTCAAGTCACCAACATTCAATGCAGAAACCATAACAGCTTCAGGAACAGGAATTGGGGTAACAACCGGATTTACTGTAGTGCGTTCAAAGTCAGTACCAACAAGACCAAAGGTTGTTGTAATTTTACCAGTGGTCGCAATAGACATTGATGCCTCACCAATGCGCACACCACGGTAGATAAAGACCTGACCAATATCAGAGTGAAACTTTACAAAGGTGAATGTTTTGCGGACATCACCACCAAATTGAAGAACATCACCTGCCCACTCATTCATAGCCACAGCTGACCAGAAGTCGTCAAATAGACCAACAGATAATTCAACTTCAAGTGAACCAGTAATTTCTGCTTCAGTTGCCATACCACCTTGACGGAAGCGAGTATCTGAAACACTGGCTGAGGTTTCCGTGGTTACCGATTCAGACAGTCCATCTGAGACTCGGCGTACTGTTTTCCAGACTGGTACTGCTGGCAATACTTCCGGCGTTTCCTCTGCTGCATAGTAGAGGCGAATTTTTGCACCACTCGACATGGCTTAATACTCCTAATTTTTAGGCATAAAAAAACCACCTTTCGGTGGCATTGGTTTAGAAATAATTAACCCTGCACTTGGCGGGGTTTATGTCTGTATAAATGAATAAATAAGAACAATGATCATGAGCACCAAAAGGACGTAAAAAGACCTTTTCCAGTACAGTCCTTTTGCTACAATCTCGTCTAGGTCTTCATTCCATTTTTTGAAATTTTCAGAAGTGGATTCGAGAAATCTACGACTATCCTGAACTTCTTTCCGAAGCTCCTTATTTTCATTCCAGTTATCAATAACAATTTGCTGTTGAAATTTCATTCGATTGATGACTTCTTCAACAAGTTCTGCATGCGTCATTACCTCAAGCTCTTGGCGCATTTCGATGTATTCATCCAAATCATCACTCATAGGTCAGCACCAAAATTAAGCAATAGGGTATTTTTATTAATCCAGTCTTGACGTTTCTGCTTGTTGATTTTCTTTTCGCGTTTACGCTGGTGCATACCAAGACTAAAAAGAGTTCCTTTTGCTTTCGATATCTTGTCATCCATATCAATTGCATTTAGCTCATCAAAAGCCTTGTGTCTGGCATTCAATTTGCCTGTCCAGTGATTCCATAGCACATCATCACATTCTTCTTGGTATTTGATGACAGCCTCTTTGCATTCAGGCTTTACTTTGTTTGCACTGATTGAATTAAACCATCCAAATAACTTTCGCAGTGGAATACAAAGCATCTCCTGAATACCACCACTTGAAGGTATGGTCATTTTGACCATACCCCATCTCGGATTTGAAGCAAGCTTTCTGTGCTGGCTCTTCCAATCCAACCCCATACCTTCGACAACCAATTTCATTGGCACGTAAGGCTGATTGTTGTATTCAACAATTGATAATTGAGTATTGTGAAAAAATACAGTCTGCGGTTGCGCTACCATCTTCATAGCATTCTCCTGATCATGCTCAAAAAAAGAAACTGGCAGGCACGTTGAACATGGAAACGTGCTTTTCGAACCGTCGTTCTAGCCAGTGGTTTGCCTGAAAACAGGCATAAAAAAACCGCCCAATAAGGACGGTTTGATTGAGTGTTTAAGCTAGTTCACTCGAAACTCGGCTCTAATTATTTTTGCGTAAAAGTCTTGGTCATCCATGCTTTGCGGTGCATGAACCTTATAGACTTCAAGATGAGATGTGCCGAATGATTGCAGCAATTCTCGCCACTGGTCACACAATGCGGTCATGGCAAGTGTTCCATTGCTTTTTGGTGTAAAGCACTGAATTAAAATCATACCGTAATCACGGATACATGGGCCATCACCGATAGACGCAACTTGGCTGTCAGCGTACTGTATAGAAACTTTACACCATGGTTTATTTGTTGGCGCTTTGAAGTGCTGACCACCGCCTAACGGCTGGCTTTCAATGCGCAGATTGGCTTTATCTACGCCAGTGAATTGACCTATTTTTTTATAAATTTCAGTTTCAGCCTGAGTAAGTGTCATCATTTGTATTTACTCGCTACTGATTGATAAGACAGCGCGTAAACGCCATTAGGCGCTTGCTGACTCCAACCGTTTTCTAAACGTGTGCCGTATGGGCTCAATGTTTGGATATACACAAGACCACCTATTTTCGCTGTAGATGCGACTTTCAAACCTTTTGCTAGTGTTGCACCGCCTGACAGGTCAAAACCTTTCTCATAGCTGTTTTGAGGTGAATCTAGCGTTACCTTATGCGATGCCCGAAATTCACCGTCCATCACAGGCGAGCGCACAATAACTTGCTGCAATGTTTCACCTACAATCTTTTTGAGATGGCTGTCTGCATTCTTCACCACTTCAAGCGCAAAATTAGTCGGTTTGTTTTTCCATCCCATCGCTATTCTCGATATTCAACAGTCACATCACCAAATAAAACTTCATGCGCCAATTCACTATTAATCACAACTGGTCGACATTCAATATCAGTCTTGATTCGAATTAAGAAGCCTTTTTCCAAATCCACATAAAAGGCATCTCGAATCTGCTCACCATTTAAAAACACCGATTTAATGTTAGTAGCGCGAACACCAACATGAAACGCCTGATCTGAATCAACTGCACGTTGAATTAGGTTTGAATCATCAATGTAAATCATCAGCTTCACTCTCCTGAAACATTGAAAATAAATCCTGAGCAATACGCTGTATTGAATAAGCTTCAAATTCAGTACTAGGCTTTTTCTCACCCATTAGCTTTCTAATTTTCTGCCAGATATGCACAGCCTCATGCAATAAAAGCCCATGCACTTCAATCAATGTTCTTTCACTACAATTGCCCAACTGAACAATACAGTGTTTGCCACCATCGTAATAATCAACCTGAGCACCTGCACCCAAATGCATGAACTCTTGCGTATCGCTCATATCATCAAACAACAAATCAAATTGATCTTGGTTGCGAACTAGAGTGTATTTTGAATGCTCAAAGGGTGAGATATGCCATTCGGGTACATAGTTGTTGCTGATCATGTGCCCACCTTTCTAAGTTGGCAAGTCCAAATACCGTTTGTTGGGTCTGCACCAATATTCACGACCTTGAAGTCACCTTTACTGGTCACCCAAACATCATCAATCTGTGGAACCTGAGTCACTTCGTTTTGCAGAACAATCGCTTTTGCATCTTCGGCTTGATAGTCGGCAGGCTTCACTAAGTCTTTTAAATATGAGCCAAACAGGACGCCACGCCCTGAATATGATTCACTTCCCATAATTGGATAAGTCTGCGTTTCAAAATCAAACTCGCCTGAGTAAATTGGCTTCTCACAGGTGAAGGAGTCGACTGCATCAGCAAGCTTTTTATCAAAGGCTTTGGCAACCTTTGATTGGATCTTATTTTTGATCATGCTCGATACACCTCAAAACCAAAGCCTTTCGGCTTTAAATCCAATGAAGCAATGTAAGCCCGCGCAATTTGCTCAAACTCAGATACTTCAATGCTGCCCTCGGCAAAACTTTCAGTGACCTGCACTGTGTCTGCTTTTACGCTTTCACTGGTAGTTTGACGAGCAATACCGGTATAAATCACACCTGCAATAATGCCTTTAATGATTTCACATGCAGCATCAAGTAAAATTGGATCAATTGGATTTGGAACAAAGCCAACTTCATTTTTCATCCATGTATTGGCTAAAAGAATGAGGCGAGCTTTATCACCAGCTGGTGCAAAGTCTGCCCCTAGAATTTGGTCAGCCTGTTCTTGGGTAATAAAGCTCATTGGTTATTCCTTTGTTTTGTTAGCTTGTGCAGAATCTTCAGCTGCTTTTGCTGCCTTTAATTCTGCGGCAGTTGGCTTTTTAGGCTTTGCTTCAACTTGAGCTTTAAGTGCTTCATTTTCAGCAGTTAGCTTTTTGACAGCTTCACACTCTTTGTCCAACTGTTCTTTCAGCTCAGCATTTTCAGCAACAACCTTTTCACATTCAGCTTTCGCATCATCAATGGTTTGTTGTAATTCAGGTGTGATGCCAACTTTTGCTTCAATGGTGACGATATTGGAATTATTGCGCTTAATCAGATCTAGATAAGCCTTAGGAACATCACCAGCCACTTCTGAGCACGGTTCCAAAGTATCAGCTTCGTGATAAGCACTAGCTTTGCGGAGGATATAACCTTCACCTTGAAGTTTTGCCACATTTTCGGGAGAGAAGTCATCCGTGAAATATAGGCGTTTATTAGATTCTTGTTTCATGTTTTCTATTTCCAATCAGGCAAAGAAAAGCCCCTTTCGGGGCACTTCATTTATGCAGATTTAATTAAGACGCCAGCTGTATCTTTCACGCTTGATGCGATTAGATCCCAGTTAGTTGGAGTGCCAATTGCTGCATCAGTTGGAGATTTGCCACCAGTAGCGGTATCCCATGCGTAACCTTTCACACCTGCACCGAATGTCCACTCAGCTTGGTAGGTGTACTTGATATTCTCACCACCAGTGCCAGGCACCAATTCAGCATTGAAGTCATTGTTGTCATTCACGACAACAGCACCTTCTACGAGGCCTAGCGAGTTATAGAATGCAGTACCAGCATTATCACCAACCAGTGCAGGCGCATCAGTTACCACAAATACACGACCAAACGGATCTCGCACAACGTTTACACCGTCATAGCGGAAAAGGTTTTCAGAGTTGGCCAACGCATTATCAAAAAGGTTATGCATTGTGGTTGAGTGAACAATCCAAGCACGAATTGCGCTTGAACGGTCGCCAAGTTTCGCAGCACCCTTGTTTAGCAAGCGGAAGGATGCGGCATCAGTGCCATCACCATGCACAGCATTGAGATTGCCTGAAATCGCAGAAGATGCCCCCAAAATACCCGCATTCAGCATATCCGCTAGACGCGCCTTAGCCAGCTGTTCACCAATAGTTAAAGCAGCAAGTTCAGGGTTTTGAAGAATCCAAGAATACTGCTGTTTTTCATATTCAATGGGTGGTGTGCCTGCTGCGACTTTTACAGCTACATCAAGTAATTGTTCTAAACGTTTTGCAGTAACTGTGCCTGTACCATACGCATTACGACGACGCACAATACCAGCAATTGCCTTGAATGATGCTTCAATGTTGAAATCACCACCGAAAGGCTCATTGATCAATTGGATTGCGCCCTGTGATGCTTCATTGAATTTATTAATGTCCTGTGCCACTGTTTCTGTCATTGCGGCATAGGTTTGCTTGTTAAATACCTGTAAATCAAAAGGCATATGCCTCTCCTTAAATTAATTTATGCTTGTTCGCCCACTTGCTTCATGTAAGCAATTTTTTCTTCTTTGGTTTTGCATTCAGCCAAAGATTTAGGGCCCGATTTGTTTCCATCACCACCCTGAAAACCCGCACCACCAGCTTGAGAACCTTTTAAAATTGAATCCTTATGTTGGTATCCGCCAACCAAAGTTTCTAAAGCTTCGTCAAAGTCTGCGATTTCACCCGGGCGAGTGCGTGAATAGATTTTTTGACCGTCTGTACCCACTGCTACAACCTTGCCATTTTCGATTTGGAAGTTTTTCCCAAACGTGGCTTGAATCATGTCTACCGGCACAGCGATGTTGTCTTGAATGAACTTAGAACGAGCAAAACCACCGCCAATCAATTCACTATGTAATTGCTGCTGAACAGAATCACGTTCTTGTGTAAGTTTTTGGAGTTGTGGCTCATAGGTCTGTTTTAGTGCTTCGGTAATTTCAGCCTTCACCTTGTCTACCTCACCTGCATCCACAAGTTTTTTAGCATCAAGGTTTTGAACAATGTTTAACGCTTCTTTTACTTTCACTGGGTCAAGCCCTTCAAAAGCCTTGGCCTGCGCTTCAAACTGCTCTTTGGCTTCACGATGGGTTTTCGCTTCACCATTCAAACGTGTGATTGTTGCCACTGTCTGCGGTGCATCAAAAGCCACTTCTTTACCATCATCATGAACATAAACAGGCTTACCATCCTGAACCACTACATGACCGTTTTCGTCTAATTTCAATTTCATAAGTCATCCGACCCTTTTAGGTGAGCATCCGCTCGTTACGCTGTCCGCATCCGCTTTCAGCAGGTGTAAAAAAAGCACCCGATTTGGGTGCTCTAATTTGAATTTGGTTATTTAGGTTGAAATGGTTGGTCTCGAAAATCCGTGCCTTGCATGACTGGCTTTAACGCCTGAGATGCAATCCAGATCTCATTACGACATACAGGACAACTCAGCACATACACTGTTTCATTTCGATCTGATTTTACTTGAGCTTCATTTTTCTGAAACTCAAGCACCGAATGACACTTACCACATGATGCTGTGTAGGTTTGCAGCTCAGGCGGTGTGCCTCGACTAATTACTTTCATTATTCACCCAATACATTGTTAAATGTCTTTTGATCTAAAGCTTTAAGCTCTGCCAGTGTATAACCCCGTTTATTCAAAGGATCAGCAAACTTATCAATGCTGTACTCACCTTTCTTGTAAAGTTCATACTTCGATTTACCCAACCAAGTGCGCTGAAAGAACTCATCCGACTGCTCGAAGAACTCTTTAAACGATGTATTTGCATCCAACTGCCCAATTAAGTGTTTGCGCTCACCCTTGGGAATGTCCTTAACCTTGCGTTCATCCATCACAAATGGTCTCAACCCTGCAATTTCACCATCTTTATTGCAAGGCACATAGGTTGTGCGGTTATTTGGATGAACTGGAAAACGTGGCCGCGCTGAATCATCGATAGCAAACACATCCCCATCAATCGATGCACAGTATTTGCAGGTGCGCCCGTCCAAAGTGGCTACAACCTTCACATACTCGTACCCAAGCGCCTTGTACGTATCGATATAAGTTGCAGTACTAATGTGACTGCGGGCTGTTCTTACTTGACGTTCAATTGATTCACGTGACGACTTAAGTAAGCCATCTTTATAATCTAAAGCCTTTCGCCCCTTGATTCGTTGCACAATCTGCTGATTGGTCTGCCCTTGTGAAATACCATCACGAATTGCACTTTCAACTTTCTTTCGTAGTGTTGCTGCAATATCTGCAAATAGATAATCAACCAAAGCACCACCTGAAAAAGGTGCTTTCTTTGCAGCCCTATATATCTTTTCAGCATTGACTACCGCAGCAGTACCAGCAACCAACTTCGCAGAATATGAAGCCTCATAAACGGCCAACTGTAATGCTGATTTATCGAACTGCTCAAACAAGTCCACATCAATTGATTTGAACCACTCATTCAGAATGGTCTTAATATCTTCAATATTTTTACTAGATTTAGCCTTACTCGAAAAGTTTAGGCTTTTAAGTGCATTTCGCTCTGAGTCTGACAGCTCGTTTAAGATATCTACTAAGCGGTTTAAGTGGCTATTGGAAAGATTATTAAACTGAGCTGTAAGTTCATTTACTGCTTGAGATGATGCGCGGTAGAGATAAGCTGAATGTTGGCTCAGCGCATCAACCAAGGCTTTCTGCGCTGAAATGTTCATGTTTAATCCTTATCATCTAGTGAATCTATTCCACCATCTTCACGCTTTTCAATTTTCTTAACGATGTCTTCCCATTTATCTTCTGGGAAAGTACCGGTCTGCTCGTAGTGATACCAGACATACATCGGCAAATCACCTGCAAGACAAGCTTCATAAATCAATTTTGAGCGTGTTGGGTCATATTTTGGTTTATTAAAGTCCTGAGCAATCGTAAAGCTCAGCTCATCCACTTTTAGATCATGTTCAGGCATCACAAATTTGGCACACCAGCGCAGTGCATTGGTAAAGGCTTCAGATACATTCGCCACAACGAGTGACAAAACTGAATGTTGGACTGAGCTATCATTGTCTGCCTGAGTCGCTGTTTTATTAGCAGAACCGACTTCAATTAATCGAGCACCAAGCTCCTTCATTTGGTTCCACTTATCATTCATACGCTCATAAGCCAGTCCATTCTTTTCCGCTTGGACCATCTTGGCATCTGTAGGTATGCCTGATCGACTACCTACACTGGCTCCTGACTCCTTTACCATGTCGTACTGTTCTGGTGTAATATTCGGAAAGCACAAAGTAGGCTGTCCAACAATGAATGCCGATTCCTCTACATCAGCAGTACTGGTGTAATAAGACAACTCCATAGTTGCCAACTCATACAGTGGTGCTGTACCAATTTCATCTGAGTTGTCTACCGCGCCGCAGAATGTGAATGGAATATAATCCCAAGGCTGACCGTGGTAATCCATTGGAATGTATTTCTCGCCTTCTACCCATTCGCCTTTTTCATTTTTAGTGAAAATTTGAACTGTGTAAACAAAGCCACTACCAACCTCTTCAAGCGCCAAAATTCGATACTGATCGCTGGATTCAACCTTAAATCCATTACGGGTTTTTACCGTCTCAAGCAGCTTCACAAAACTTAGCTTTTTCTGGTTACCAACAATGATGTAATCCCAATCAATAATTGAACTAGCCTGAAGAATATGGATCATCGGAAAAGCACCTTTAGACTTTTCCTCTGCCTTACTGCGACTTGGCGCAACATTTGGAAAATCAACATAAACACCACAGCGGTAGTTTCGGTTAATTAAACGTGTTGCACGTTGGGCACTCTGATAAATAGATCGACCCGCACCATCAGCATTGCGCTCTAAATATTCCAATTCATCTGGTTTATTGAATATTGGTGATTTGCCATAAGCCAAGCCAATATGACTCGCCAAAGTACGGCTTGTCACACCGGGGAAAATTGCACGCATCAAATATTCGTTATAGCGATTTGAGCCATCTGGATCATTCTTTGAATTAAACAGAGATGGCTTAGGCAGGTACTTCTCTTTTGCTGCCTTAATAACTTCCTGACCACCACAAACATCATCCAACTTATTCCAAGTCGCAATGTGCTTATCATAGTCGGCATGTGTTGCTGTAATACTCATATTAGAATCCAAACATTGGTATATCGATGCGTGTGACCTGTGGGATTTTATTCATCGCCACAGCAAAATATCTAAACCCATCCGCACCATGCGATGTGTGGTCATGCAAAGGCTTATCTTTCCAACAACCACGCTTGTCATCCCATTCTTTGCGATAATTTTCCAAATGGGAGATACCTTCTGCACACTTGGTTTCATCAAACTCGCATCGAGGTAGGATTTCACGGGCTAATTCAATGCCGTCCATGATTCCAATGTTAGGGACCACTTGAAAGCGAACTGAATATCTCGACCCATCAATGTCATAACCTTCTTTGGCAATATCAAGACGAGATTTACCATCATTCATCAATGAACGGTTTTGAATATCATGCGGAGCGTAATGTGCTGAATAGTTATAGCCACGATCTTTCAGGACTTTGAAGTAATGACGCATCCCTTCACCTGAGTTTTCGTAGTAATCAATCACTTGATAACGGTCATCACCAATCTTGCGAACAAACCAGATCACCATAGAATCCGATACACCCAAATCCCAAAAGGTCATCACCTCTAGATGTGAATTGTCAGGCAATTGACCAATGCGACCATTCTCATACAAGAATTTGAATTGCTTCTTGTAGTAAGCGCCTTCTACTGACTGAGCAAATGCTTCAGATGGAATAGATGGATACTCACGCTTAATATCCTCACCAAGCGTTTTCTCTTTCTGCCAGTACCATTGCTGCTGCTCTGGTGTGGTATGGATGTTGTATTTGGCTTTTAGTTCAGCAAAGTAATCTTTTAAGCGTTGCGGAATCTCTGTCGTTACGGGTAGTGAGTAGTCTTGGTTTTTCCACCACGAGAAGAAAAAGAACTTCCAGTCTAGGATGCCAAGCGTTCTGCCTTGCAGTTGCAACTTCTCAGCGGTCTGGCAATAGTCGTAAAAATAACCAGACTTACCCTCAGCTGTAGATTCAAGCGTAATCTTTCCACCTAAACCAACCGCTTCAAAAGCACCAGTGACAATCTCACGAGCTTTATCTGGGTATTTAGCACAGATCTTACCGAACTCGGATATATGTAATCGCTTTAGCGTTCCACCACGGAATGATGTACTGACCGTGACTGATCCACCTTTGGAGAATACAAGTTCTTCCTTGGTCTCAATGCTTAGTGGATTGGCTGCACGTAATGGGTGTGGCAACTTCTCATAAGCATACTTAACCTTTTCCCGAAACAAACGCTTAGCATCATGCAGGGTATGTGCAATCAAGGCACACTTATCAGACATGAACAGTGCAGCATCCAATTGAATGATGCACATCTCAGTCGTAAAGCCGAGCTGACGCGCTTTTAAGATGATGTTTCTCGACCACTCATTTTCAAAGTATTCAAGCTGCTCAAGTGTCATCTTGAACTTAACTTGCTTGCCGTTTTTATCGGTGATGTAGTAGAGATTGTTCAAGCGAAAGTGCTGATCAATAAGTTTTGCTCTATGCTCAGGTTTAAGCATATGCCCTCCTTATTAATCGCTGCTAAGTTCATCCATCAGGTCAGATAGTGATTGAATCTCAAGCTGTCCTGAATGCTCAATCTTGTCTTTGAACGCACCAACCGAAACATGCTTACCGAGCAATTCAAGATTCTTAACCTTGTCAGGCCATTTGATCTTTTTAAGCCAACCTTCGCCATCATCCACACTGATTGTTTCGATGTTTGATATGTATTGACGCCAAATCTTAGGCCATTCGCGCAACGGTTTAACATTGCCGTCGTCGTCCATGATGTCTAGTACATCCATTTGATCAATTTCGACTAGGCGCTTTAAGACATAATCAGCATCAATTTGGGTGCGTTCTTCTCGCTTTGCTTGAGCTTCTGCAATAGCTTTTGTGATTGTAGTATTTTGTAGTAGTTTGACAGCATTGGTATTAGCCAATTTCGCTGAAAACCCTGCTCTGATATACGCTTGCGTAGCATTCAGGTCTATCAGATATTCTTCGACAAACCTTTGCTGTTTAGGCGTTAGGTTCGCCATATCTTTACTCCATTTTTAAATACATTAAATCGTCTGGCATTGTTAAATGCACACCCAACTTCACAGATGCAAACGCAACTATGTAGTCGCAAAACTCTGAAAACTGCTTCTTATTTGCCTTGCTAGATTTCACGTGGTCCTGAATAAACATTCTGACCACACGATTGTATTTAGCTGTATGAATGAGCTTCTCTTGACCATCGAGCAATCGCAACACATCCCGATAACCAATTACAGCCTCAAACGCTTCTAGTGCATCTGGATTGTCCCGGATATAGATTTTTGCCAGAAACTTTTTCTTCATTTCATATTTGATCTTTTCAGGCTCATCACCTGTGAATTTAGCCATTTGACCGAACCACATGTGAAGCAATCTATTTTGCGCCTTGCTTCGGTCTTCCTGCTTTTGATCAATCACCACCCTTAACGGCTTACCACTCTCAATCGCCTGAGTGTAATTGGTATGCATGTAGTTAATGGCTTTGGTGATATCGGCATGGGAGTTGATAGGAAACACGGCTTTTTGCATTTCCTATCCCTCTCAAGTTATTGCGCTTGATATAGCTTTTCTTTCAACAAATAGCCTTCAAGTTGCCAGATTTTATTACGTGCATTTTCATACGCAATCTTTTGACCAATTTCAGCATTGAAGTTTTCAGGACTTACACATGCTGATTCACCTGTAACAGTGAAGCCATTTTTTAAAATGATTACGCAGAATGTGAGTAAATCAAGCTGTACTGGCGGCTGAACCACGCGCATTTCTTCAGGGATTGATTTGAATTCTTCAGTTGCAGTGAGCGCACCAGCAAAGCCATCACCAGCAGTAAAGTAATGAACACTTTGAATAACTGAATTAATATGATCTGGTGTTAAGCGTGGTGCATTAAGACCCTTGTCTTGAATTTTCTGTTCAATCTGTTTTTCGTTTGACATTTCCTGCTCCCAATAAAAAACCACCGCTTGGGTGGTTAAGTTAATCTACATCATGACTCGACTTTTCAGCTCTTTAAATGCACCATCGAATACCATATTCATGAGTTTTTCTTCTTTCTGCATTTTCCAAATGTAATCAGTCGAGAACCTAATGAAGCATGAATAATTATCTTTCTTTGCTCTAATTACCACTTCTCTAGGCATTTCTTTATTCACATATTCTGCAAGCACAGAATACTGAATGTCACCATCCATTGCGCCATAAAGCAAACTAAATGCACTTCCGTCTTCTTCTTTTCGCTTGAAGTCATATTTATTCGACAAGAATATCTGCAAGTTATCCATGACTTTCACCTGTGTTTATTTGAATCAATTATATCAAAAAACATCATCCTGATCTTTAAGATTCATCATCAACTCAGTCTTAACCAACCACTTCTCAAACATGGCTTCACTTTCTGCCCGATTACCCAATTCAAAACGATCAAACGCAGCATGGCAGATTGCACATAAGGGAATTACAAATAGGTCAGAACTTTTGATTCCTCTGCCTTTGCCGTGCTTGGCGCTATTTGAATGAGCCGCTTGACTGTTTGGATTACCACACCGCACACACGGAAGCTTACGAATCTCAGCCAGTCGCTTTGAATCACGCATACAATGCTTCACGTAAATTCTTAATTCGCTCTTTCAGCTTAATCATGATGCCATCAATCGTTAGCATCTCTGCCCGCGTCAATCCCGATCTACTGAGATTCTGATACTTAGACAGCTCAGCACTGCAAAATTCTAAGTCTTGTTTCGCTTGTACTTTGTCTGTCATAAGTTCACCCAATAAGAAAA